>DASQCE010000017.1:0-4494 GCA_035634855.1 Mycobacterium sp. | reverse complement strand
GGTGTCGCGTTCTTCGCCCATGTCGGTGGATTCATCTTCGGTGCAGTGGTGACCAGAATTCTCCTCAGCACCGGGCGAATCACCGCCCAGGCGGTGTCACGGGCAGAAACGTAGGTCTTCAGGCGACCGGTACGCCGCTCGGTGTCGAGTGAACAGGTCGGCGATCGTCGCCGCCAACACCGCCGACCGGTTCGCGTCACGACCGGGCGCCGACTACGGGATCGGCCGCGCTGATCCAAGCCCGCAATCCACACCGCATCTCTCCGTTCAATTTGGTGATCTCGAACGTCCCCGGGCCGAATAGGCAGGTATCTCAAGGGCGCCGAAACGACCGCCTACTACCCGGTGTCCGTCGTCACCGACGGGCAGGGGCTGAACATCACCGTTCAGGGCTACTTGGGTGGGTTGAATTTTGGACTCATAGCGTGCCGAGAACTGGTCCCCGATGTCGACAAGCTGACCGGGTACCTCGGGTGACGAACTCGACTTGCTGTCGTCGTAGCCCGACGCTGTCCTCATAACCAGGGGTCTGAATGGGCGTCTTCATCGCCCACGGCCACGTTGCCGACGATCCGATGGTCGCGCGACCTATTGGGGTCTTTCGTCGACCAGATGAACTGGCGTCCGCAGTGGTGGGGTTTGGCGGGCGCTGAGACAAACGCGCTATTTCCTTGCACCCCCTACGGCCGCCGAGCAGACTTTGAGTCGAGTGATTGGCGTCACCGGCGAGGCGGCAGATGTACACCAAGCCCATCGAGCAGCTCGCAGTGGCGAGCGCCCTCGACCGGATCGGCGCCCGGAGGATCTTGCAGCGCATCGGCGTCGTCCACGACTCGGCGTCGGGTCTCCCGTCCGATACAGCGGAGGTGCGCCAGCTGCTCACCGACGATGCCTTCGACGAGGCTCTCGGGCGACTCGCACGAAAGCTGGACAGGGACGTGTCGGGCGTCAAGGCCGAGGCTGCCGGATACCTGCGGGAGATGTCGGCGACGCACTCGGCGCGGGTCGACAAGGCATGGGATGGCTTCGGCCGCTGGTTGAATCGCGCGCACGACGTCGAGGTCGACGAGGAACAGGCTCGGCGGGTGCGGGCGTTGAGCCGCCAGCACTCGCTGCTGTTCCTGATGTCGCACAGGTCCTACCTGGACGGGTTCACCTTGCCGGTTGAACTCGTCGCGCATGGTATCGACGCGCCGTTCACGATGGGGGGCGCGAACCTGAACTTCTTTCCGGTCGGGGCCATCGCCAGCCGCACGGGTGTCGTCTTCATCCGGCGGTCGACCTCCGACGTCCCTGTCTATCGTCTGGCGTTGCGTTTCTATATCGGCCAGCTCATCCGCAATGGCCGGAATCTCTGCTGGTCGATCGAGGGTGGGCGGACCCGGACCGGAAAGCTCCGGCCGCCGGTATACGGGATTCTGCGGTACGTCGTCGACGCGGTGGACGGGTCGCCGGGCACCGATCCGCTGATCATCCCGGTGTCCATCGTGTACGAGCAGCTGCATGAGGTGTCGCTGATGACGGCGGAAGCACGCGGCGGTCGCAAGCGGCCCGAGGATCTGCGGTGGCTGATGAATTTCGCGCGGTCGCAGGGTGAGCGGCTGGGGCGGGCCTACCTTGACTTCGGCACGCCGATATCGGTTCGCGAACGGCTCGCCGAGCTGCACGCAGACGACCCGGACGGCACTCATGCGGTGGAGCGCATCGCGTTGGATACGTGCTACCGGATCAATCGTGCGACCCCGGTGACCGTTACCGGCGTGGTGTGCCTGGCGTTGCTCGCCGCTGATCGGTCGCTGACGCTTGACGAGGTGCTGGGAACCGTCGCGCCGCTGGCCCGCTATATCGAGTGGCGCAACTGGCCCGTGGCGGGGGGTGTCAACCTGACCGATCGGGCGACGATCCGCCGGACGTTGCGGGAGCTGGTCTCCTCGGGTGTGCTGTCAAGCTACGACGCGGGCACCGAAACCATCTGGGGCATAGGGGCGCAGCAACACCTCGTTGCCGCTTTCTACCGCAACACCACAGTCCACGTCCTGGTGGATCGGGCGATCGGCGAACTGTCGTTGGTCGCGGCGGCCGAAACCGACGGCGACGCGGCAGAAGTCGCCGAACAGGAGTCGCTGCGGCTCCGCGACCTGTTGAAGTTCGACTTCTTCTTTCCCGCACGCGCCGAGTTCACCGACGAGATGCACGCGGAGCTGGTCGGCGTAGACCCGACGGCCGTCGACTTGTTCGACACCTTCTCCGCCGCCGACGCCCGCAGGTGGTTAACAGCGCTGCGGCCCTACACCGCCCACCTGGTGCTGCGGCCCTTCGTCGACGCCTACCATGTCGTGGCCGGTCGACTCGCCGATTGGGAAGCCGACGAAGCGTTCGACGAGAAGCGGTTTCTCGACGAATGCCTACGCGTCGGGAAGCAGTGGGTGCTGCAGCGGCGGTTGGCAAATGAGGAATCAGTATCGCTCGAGCTGTTCAAACCCGCGTTGCGGCTCGCCCGTCATCGCGGCTTGCTTACGTCGACGACGCCCGAACTGTCCAAGCTGCGCAGGGAGTTCGCCGACGAGATCACCTCGACGGTACGACGAATCAACGAAATAGCCTCGCTCGCGACGTCCGCCGGTGCGCAACTCTGAGTGGGGCGAGATCCCGTCCGGCGAGTTCGCCGAAACCCTCGCAGTGGGAATGCCCCGGGGCCGGATGAGGACGAAAAGCGCTGGACACCCAGTACTGCAGCCACGCTTAGTAAAACCAGAGTGGAGGGTGCGGGAGGCGCACCGGACAGCAGGGGCAAGACGTCTCAAATGCGACCTCGTGTGCGGCAGTGCGGAGCCTGATAACGTGCCTGCCTTTTAGCCGAGGTCGCGCCCGCGCCCCGTGCTGTTGTGATCGCGCGAGCGGTGCGCCGCAAAATCACGCGCGATTTCACCAACGGGTTGCCGTTGGGTTCGAGAACGCCTTCGTGATGCGTGCGGGGCTGGCGCGACCGTCAACTACCCGACGGCACAGGCAGTCTTGGAAGATACACCCCTAGTTCGCCGGTCTAGGCTGCGGCTATTGCGGCGCCGGTGATCGCCGCCGTCGGGCTGTACGGCCCGGAATACGGCCACGAACCGTACTGAGGAGGAGAATCATGAAAGTGAAACTGGACACGATGTCGCTGATCTCCGCGGCCATCGCGGTTGCGATTTGGGTTTTGATTATCTGGACGGCCATCGCGGCGATCGTCGCACACATTTAGTCTCTTCAACACAGGACGCCTCGGCCCATCGCGGAGGCGCCACCCGCTTAGCCCACCGGCGGGCTGCCGTTGCCGAGCAAGAGAGTCGGCCGGCGGCCCACTCCTTGGTCCGCTCGCGCTCGTCGAGGCCGAACAGGGCGAGCTCGCCGGGGACCATCCAAGCGAAGGCGGGGCCGGCGGGACCGCACGCGGCGGTGGACACCATCACCGCGGCAGCAAAACTTCAGCCGATGTAACTGCGGCATCCGGATCAAATGGCGCAACTAGAGTGGCGATGCCTCAGAATGGCTGACCGAGGACACCGGTGCCAGACATCCTCAAAGTGCCACTCTGGCAAGACGTTTAGCATGAGCACATTGGAACCTATTGCACAACAATTAATTTCGCTGACAACTAATCTTATGCCAAGTGGACCGGGAGCTCTCTTGTGCGGCAACATGACTCGCGCGCCGATAATTCTTAATGAGCCACCAGAGTTGTATCTTGTATTCCTAACGGACAGGAGTAACCGCAGCAGCCTTCTTGCCTGCGGTTCGTGGGGTTCGTAGGGTTGTTGATGCCCGTCGGCCCCTGCCCCAACCAGTACAAGTCTTCGGTCGGATCGGTGACCACAGAGTTCATATGAGTATTCGGACGTTTCACTTATCCGGGTAGTTCGCCGGTCCCACTTGGGCGCCAGCGGACGAAGTCGCGCGGCATCACCTTCACGAAGTGCTGATCGCGCGCTAGCGCGCGGTTCGTCGCCACCGTGTCCCAGTAGAACATCTGGAACTCCATCAACAGGCCGTCGCGGATCCGGACGACGTGGCAGATCGGCGCGCGGAAAGATTGTCCGCTGGCGCGCGCCGTGGCCTCCATCTGGGCGACCACCACAACGGTGTCGTCGTGCTCGAAGAACCGCAGATCTGTTGCACTGACCGAGCTCCACGCCTCGCCGAAGGCCTGCATCCACCTCTCGAAGCCCTCGCGGCCGTGCCACTGCCCGCCGAACGGCAACGAATCGGCCTGGATCATCACGATCTGCGGATGAAGTGTCGCGGCCACGGGCCCAAAGTCTTTACCGCCGGTCTGCACGTACTCCGACTCGGCCTGATAGAAGCGCTGAAGCGCCTCGATGCCATTGCTGGTGTGATCGCTGGTGCTCAACACGTTCGCTCCTTCGTTTATGCGGCAGGACATCCCGCCGCCTTGTCCTGACAGCGCGGGGCTGCTCGGCGCCGAGGAAGGCACTGGCCGGTCAGATTCAGATGACC
>DASQCE010000016.1:0-27605 GCA_035634855.1 Mycobacterium sp. | reverse complement strand
GATCGACTTCGGTATGCGGAATGCCCATCGCCTCCACAACGTCCTTCACCGTCTGATGGGGCCGGAAAGGACGGCGCACGGTTACACCGCGCGACTCGGGCCCCAGAAAGTCATTGAGCTCGGCATACGCCCGGACGTTCACGTAGCCGGCCATTCCCCATGGTCTCCGGCGGAAGAGTCGGGCGCAATCCTGTCGCCGGCTCGAGCTCGCCTCGGCTGAGCTTGATCGCGAAACCCGGCGAGCGGAACGCCACGCCGTTGATGCTCGTGTGGCGCTGCTGGGTCGAGGTGTAGGTCGGGCAGCCGGTCGAGCAGGGCGTTGATCGCCACCGTCGTCTCCATCCGGGCCAGCGGCATTCCGAGGCACACATGCGGGCCGGCGCCGGTGTCAGATGCGCGATGTTCGTCCGCGTCGGGTCGAACGGTCCGGTTCTGGTTTTTGCTCCGGATCCCGGTTCGCCGCCGCCACACTGACACTCACACTCGTGCCCGCCGGGATCGCGATCCCGCCCAGCCCACAACGACGCCTCGCCGCCCGCACCACCGTGCTGATCGGCGGCTCCCACCGCAACGCCTCCTCGAGCGTGACCACCTGGTGCTCGCGCGCACCGTGGCCGAGCAACGACGTCGTATAGATCGCGCCGCACATCATGTCCAGATGCGCGCCGGCGTCCGAGCCGCCGATCACCGCATCCCTGTCGCGCCACACCTCGACGCGCATCTTCGAGTCGGCTGCGTCGTCGCCGAACGGCCGCGGCGACAGCCCGTCGGACACGCCTTCGCACACGCCGATTCCAGGCCGTCGCGCAAGCGGTCGTAACACAGCGTGCACTTCCACGCCCGTCCGTCATCCTCGCCTCGGTCGATCACCCCATACGGGCAGGCCGACACGCAATAGCCGCATCCATTGCAAATGTCTTGCTGCACAACGACAGTGCCGAACTCGGCGCGGAACAACGCGCCCGTCGGGCACACGTCCAGACACTTCGCGTGCGTGCGGTGCTTGCACATATCGGAGCTCATCAGCCACCGGAAGTCGGTTCGGGACTCGGCGCCGGTGGCGTCGCCTGGGCGGCGCTCGAACTTCGGGATGCCCATTTCGACGGGCGTCGTGCCCAACTCGCCGCCACCGCGTGCGGTCTGTTTGATCGCTGACGCGACCGTCTCCGCCTGTCCGCTCGATCAACGCGACGTGCCGCCACGTTTCGCGCCCAGCATGCCCGTGTTGTCGAACGACATCCCGAGCAGGTTGGACCCGTCGTCGGGCACCCCGTGCCATTCCTTGGACGCCACCTCGCACGCCTTGCAACCGATGCACAACGAGGTGTCGGTGAAGAAACCGACCCGCGGCGGATGCTCCTCGTACCCTGCGTCGCGCGCGGGATCGTCCAACGGCCCATGCTGCCGCGGCCGAATAGCTCCTGCAGCTGATAGGGCCCGAATAGTGTCGCATCCACCACTTATTCGTCGGCACCGCCACCCCGCGTCGGTGTGTCGATTGAAGCTACGACACGTTCGTTTGCGCCGGATGTCGGTGCTTACGTCGGCGCCCGGTTCGTTGGCAACGCCGCCGCGTGACGTTCCGTCGATACCTCTACACCCAATTGCGACCTCGGTACTGGGTATCGGGTTACTGTCGAGTAGCACCGGCTGAGTGGAGGTCGCGATGACCGTTACCGAACATGTCAGCGAGCGGCAGGCCCGCGAGGTCGCCGAGCAGGCGCGGGAGACGCACTGGCGCCAGCCCAGTTTCGCCAAGGAGTTGTTCCTCGGCCGGTTGCGGTTGGACCTGGTCCATCCCCACCCCAGCGGTCCGCCGGAGGCTGCGGAGCGAGGTGAGGCGTTCCTGGCCAAACTGCGGGATTTCTGCGAATCACAGATCGATGCCGCGGTGATCGAGCGGGACGGGCAGATCCCCGACAAGGTCGTTCGGGGTTTGAAGGAACTCGGCGCGTTCGGCATGAAGATCGGACCCAAGTACGGCGGGGTCGGCCTGTCACAGCTGTTCTACAACAAGGCGCTCGCGCTGGTCTGCTCGGTGCATCCCTCGGTGGGCGCATTGCTTTCCGCGCACCAGTCGATCGGTGTGCCGCAGCCGATTTCGATGTTCGGCACCGAGGAGCAGAAGCGAACGTGGCTGCCCCGGTGTACCCAGGAGATCAGCGCGTTCCTGCTCACCGAGCCCGACGTGGGCAGCGACCCGGCCCGGGTGCACGCCACCGCCACCCCGGACGGCGATGACTATGTGCTGAACGGGGTCAAGCTGTGGACCACCAACGGTGTGATCGCCGACCTGCTGGTGGTGATGGCTCAAGTGCCCAAGAGCGAGGGACACCGCGGTGGGATCACCGCGTTCGTGGTGGAGGCGGATGCACCGGGCATCGTCGTGGCGAATCGCAACGCGTTCATGGGGTTGCGCGGTATCGAAAACGGCCTCACCCGGCTGACCAACGTGCGGGTACCGGCCGCGAACCGCATCGGCCGCGAAGGCGAAGGGTTGAAGATCGCGCTGTCCACACTCAACGTCGGGCGGCTTTCGCTGCCGGCGCTGTGTACCGGGTCGGCGAAATGGTGTCTGAAGATCGCCAGGGAGTGGTCTGGGGAGCGGGTGCAGTGGGGCCGGCCGGTCGGTGAGCACGAAGCAGTGGCCGGCAAGGTGGCGTTCATCGCGGCCACCGCGTACGGCCTGGAGGCGATGCTCGACCTGGCCACTGAGCTGGCCGACGCGGGCCGAACCGACATTCGGATCGAGGCGGCGCTGGCCAAGCTCTACGGCTCGGAGATGGCCTGGCTGATCGCCGATGAGTTGGTGCAGATTCGCGGCGGGCGCGGCTACGAGACCGCCGAGTCGCTGGCCGCCCGCGGCGAGCGCGGCGTTCCCGCCGAGCAGGTATTGCGCGACTTGCGCATCAACCGGATCTTCGAAGGCTCCACCGAGATCATGCACCTGTTGATCGCCCGCGAGGCGGTGGATACACACCTGGCGGTGGGCGGCGACATCATCGACCCCGAGGCCAACCCGCGCAGCAAGGCGCGAGCGGCCGCGAACGCGGCCAAGTTCTACGCCCGCTGGCTGCCCACCTTGGTCACCGGCAAAGGCCAGCTGCCCACGTCGTTCACCGAATTCGGACCGCTGGCCGAGCATTTGCGCTATGTCGAGCGGGCCGGCCGCCGACTGGCGCGCAGCACCTTCTACGCGATGTCGCGGTGGCAGGGCAAATTGGAGCATAAGCAGCGGTTCCTGGGACGGACCGTAGATATCGGCGCGGAACTGTTCGCGATGACTGCGGCCTGCGTCCGGGCGCAGCGTGACCGGGCGGACGCTACCGCGGTCGAACTCGCCGACGCGTTCTGCCGCCAGGCCAGGGTTCGGTCCGAGCAGCTGTTCGACCAGCTCTGGCACAACTGCGACGACTCCGACCAAACGCTGGCTCGTGGTGTGCTCGAGGGTCGCTACACGTGGCTAGAGGAAGGCATCCTCGACCCGTCGATCGAAGGACCGTGGATCGCTCAGGAAGGCGGCGCCGCGGAGCAGGACGTGCACCGCGTCATCCGGTGATCAAGATTAGTGCTGATCCGCGCGCTATGCGTTGAATCGCTGGACCATCGCATCGCCGCTACGTCTCGCCCCTTATGCGGGTACAAAGTCGCCGGCGAACCACTGCTCGCTCGAGTGCGCCGAGTTGACCGACTTTGACCGTCCACGCCGGCCGAGGAGCTGCTGATGTGGTGCCCTTGGCGGGGTTGCTGTCGACGGCCTCGAATCTTGGCCCCTGGCAGCACAACAACAGTGCCGAACTCCGTTCGGAACAACGCGCCCGTCGGGTATACATCCAGACGGCCCGCGTGCGTGCAGTGCTTACACACGTGGGAGCCAATCAGCCAGCGGAAGTCCTGGCGGGTTTCGGCGCCGGTGCCATCACTCGGGCGCTCAAACTTCGGCATACCCCGTCCACCGGCGTCGCTCATAGGTTCTGTGGCGACAGGCGGATCATGGGGAAAGCACTGGGGCTTCAGGGCGCATGCCATCTTGTAGCGAGCATGCCCCAGCAGGGCTCTCCACATCCGTTGCAGTCCGATCGTTGGCGCGAAGTTCTGGCCGTGAAGCCACGGCCAAGGCAGAAGATTCGCTGATGCCGAACCGCTGGTGCAGCCGCGCCAGCGGTGCCGGCGCCCACCAGTTCACCCGGCCAAGCACACGCATGAAGGCCGGCATCAACAGCATCCGAACCAGCGTGGCGTCCACCAGCACCGCCAGCGGCACTCCGACACCGAAAATCCGCATGACCGACACATCGGCGGCCACCAGTGAGGCGAACGTAACCGCCATCAGCAACGCGGCCGCCGTGACCACCCGGCCGGTGCGGGCCAAGCCCAACGCGACGCTCTCATCGTTGTCGGCCCGGGTCTTGCCTGTGGCCAGCCAGGACTCGCGAATCCGCGAGATCAAGAACACCTCGTAGTCCATCGACAACCCGAATGCCAGGCAGAACAACAGCACCGGGACACTGGCCACCAACGTGCCGGTCGCCGTTGTGCCGAACGCGCCGAGGTGGCCGTCCTGGAAGATCCATACCAGCGCGCCGAATGCAGCGGTCAACGACAACGCGTTGAGCAGCAACGCCTTTAGCGGCAGGACAACGCTGCCGGTCAACAAGAACAACAGCAGGAAGGTGATCGCGGCGATGACCGACAGCACGAGCGGCAGCCGGGAGGTCACCGCTTCCGAGCTGTCACGATTGATCTGTGCCCACCCGGTCAGCTGGACGTCTCGGCCGCCAGGAGTTGCAATGGCGTGCAGCCGATCCAGCTGGGCTTCCGACGCCTTCGAGTACAGCGGGGCGGTGGAGCTGACGGTCAAGAACGCGCTGTCGTCTTTCAATCCCGTTGCGGCCGAGGCAGGCCCGACCAGTGTTCCGTTGACGAGCGTGCCGCCCGGTGACGATACCGACGACACGTCCGGTACGCGCGACAGCTCCGCGGCGTAGCGGTTGAGTTCGGTCCCCGTCACCCCGGCCATGTGCGGAATCAGCACGGTCACATCGGTTAGGGAATTGATCGCAAAGCCGGCGCGCAGCTCGTCACCGACCTGGCGCGCCTGCGCTGAGCCCGGTAGCACGCGGTCGTCTGGATAGCCCCATTTGACGCCGAGGAACGGGGTGCCCAGGACAAGGAGCAGCGCGACGATAGCGAGCCCGATCGGAATCGACCGCCTCATAACGGCTTTCGTCCAGCGGTACCAGATCGTCTGCTCGACCGGGCGCGCTACGGGGGCCGGGCGGCCCAGCAGCCGACGCGCGAAGCGGCGTACATCCAACGCGTCAAGCCGGTCGCCGAGCAGCACGATCGCCGCGGGCGTGACCACCATCGCGGCAATGGCCGCGAAAGCGACCACCGCGACGCCTGCATAGGCGAACGACTGTAGGAAGGGCATCGGGAATAGCGCCATCACGATCATCGACAGCCCGACCGGAACCGCCGAGAACAGCACGGTCCGGCCGGCGGTGGCCATCGTGTGCGTCAGCGCCTCCTCCCGTCCTGCACCGTCGGCCACCTCGTCACGGAACCGGCTGACGATCAGCAGCGTGTAGTCGATGGCCAACGCGAGCCCCAGCGCGAGAGTCAGATTCAATGCGAACACCGACACTTCGGTGGCGAACGTGATCGCGCGCATCACCGCCATCGAGCCGAGGATCGCGAACATGCCGACCGCCAACGGCAGCGCCGCCGCGAGCAGGCCGCCGAAAACCCAGACCAGCAGTCCGAAACTCAACGGGACCGCGATGGCTTCCATCACCAGCAAGTCTTTGTTGGTTTGGTCGATGGTCTGCGCATAGCTCATCACCTCCCCGCCCGCGCTGACCGTAACGCCGTCGACGTGCGGCAACAGATCTCTCACCTGTTTCGCGTGCTCCTGCGCGCCGGTCTCACCGCCCGTGATGCCGGCGAGGATCAGCCCCGTCCTACCGTCCCGGCTGACCAACGCCGCCTCGCCCTGCGGCGGCGCGGTCCAGGCCGACTGCAGTCCGGTCACGAACGGCAGCCTCTTCAACTGCGCAACGAGATCGGTGCCGACGGCCCGCGCGCCCTCGCTGTGCACACCCGCATCGGAGGTCACCGCAATGATCATCTGATTGTCACCAAGGCCAAATTTGTCCGATAGCAGCCGCGACGCATGCCATGACTCCGAAGTCGGGTCTTGGAAACCGCCATTGGCCAGACTCTTGGTGACCGGAATACCGAAGATTGCCGCGCCGACCATCACCAGCACCGCGATGGCGATGATTCGCCGTGGCGCTGCGATGGCCAGTGTGGCAATTCTGTCCAGCACTACGGTGCCTTCAAACTAGGCCCCGACCCGGCTTCGTCCACGCTGACAACGACGGATCTACTCGCAGTGCCCTCGCCCCGCCCCAAGGTGGTAAATGACATGAGCGCAGCGTAGGAGCGCCCGGCTGTCATGACCCGCGTAGTCAAGTACCTGTTTATCCGCGGCGAACGCCGAAACTCGCCTATAGCGTCGGGACGATGTCATGGGACGTCGGTGGCGTGCGTATCACCCGAGTGGTCGAACTCGTCATGCCTTCTCCTATCGATTTCTCCGTCGAGGCCACGCCCGCAGAAGTCGCCGCCGATGCGTGGCTCATGCCCGACTTCGTTCATGCTGATGGCCAGTACCTGACGACGTTGCAGACCTTCGTTATCGAGACCGGAGATGTTCGCATCGTCGTCGACACGCGTACCGGCAACTCAAAGGATCACCCGCTGATCCCGGAGTTCGATCAACAACACCTTCCCTTCCTGGCGCACCTGGCGAGCGTCCGGATTCCCTCCTGAGACAATCGATCTCGTCGTCTGCACCCATCTGCAGGTCGATCACGTGGGTTGGAACACGCAGTCACACGATTCCTTCCACGCGTCCGCATTCGCCGATTCCGTACAGCCCATCATCGACGCCGGGCTCGTCGACCCCGTGGAAACCGACATGGCCCTCACCGGCGAGGTCCTACTCAGGAGCACGCCGGGCACAACACGGGCATATGAGCGTGTGGATCGGCGAGCGCTGTGTGATCACCGGTGACGTGCTGCACCACCCGATCCAATGCCGTCATTCGGAGTGCACGGCGCGCGGGGACGCCGATCCCGACGTGGCCCGCGCAACAAGACGCGCACTGCTTGCAGCGGCGGCCACGACGAATGCGCTCATGCTCGGCACCCATTTCACCGGCACCGCCGCTGGCCGCATTCTCTCCACCGACCAGGGCTACCACTTCGCGCCGCAACCCCACGACTGACATTCCGCCACCTTCAGGCCTGTGCTCGTCATCGAATTCTCGGCCGGACCTCCGGCGGCAACGACCCGTGAGATGTCACCATCATGCGGTGAGCGGGTCACCGTTTCCCCGCACCGGCCAGGAGCTGCCCAAGTTATGAGCCCGACCAACCCCTGGCGGCACCCTCCCGGCGTCCCCCGCTGCGAACAGCCTCGCGCGGAAGGGCGCTTCTTCCTCCCCGGCGGTCGGCGGCTGGGCTACGCCGAGTTCGGCGACCCGTCCGGGCCGGTCGTTCTCTGGTTCCACGGCACGCCTGGTGGCCGGCGTCAGTTCCCGCTCGTCGGGCGCCGCGCTGCTGAGAAGCTCGGCCTGCGCGTCGTGCTGGTGGAGCGACCGGGATCGGGCTTGTCCGACTCGCACGCCTACGAGCAAGTGGCCGACTGGGCCACCGACATGGCCCACGTGGTGGACGCCCTCGGTGCCGACCGGTTCGGCGTCGTCGGCCTTTCCGGCGGCGGCCCATACGCACTGGCATGCGCCGGATCTTCCGCCCTCGCCCGTCGAGTCGCGGCCGTCGCCGTACTTGGCGGCGTCACCCCATCGGTTGGGCCCGACGCCGGCACCAGCGGCGCCATCGGGTTGGCGCGCACGTTTGCCCCTGCGCTGTCGGCTTTGCGCAGGCCATTGGCCGCGGCCACAGCGGGAATGCTGCTGCCGATACTGCCTCTCGCGCATTTCGCTTACCGGGGGTTCTCCGGCCTCATGCCGGAAGGCGACAAGCGGGTTTTCGCCGACCGCGACATCGAGGCGATGTTCGTGGACGACATCCTTCTCGTGGCCAGGGGCCGCTTCCAGGCCATCATCGATGACGCCCGTGTTTTCGGCCGTGACTGGGGCTTTCGCCTCGCCGATGTCAAAGTACCCGTCCGGTGGTGGCATGGCGACGCCGATCCGATCGTCACTTTCGATGACGCCAAGACGGCGGCTTCTCGCCTGCCCGAAGCCGAGCTGATCCTGATGCCCGACGAAAGCCACCTCGGCGGCTTCGCCGCTGCCGACGACGTCCTCGGCTTCATTCGCGTGCACTTGTGAGCCGATGGCCAAGTGCCGCAACTATAACGCGACAAGCACGGCCTTCCCCCCGTCGAAAGGCGCTGTCAGCTCCGGCCGACCGTGTAAACGTGCTCGGGGGTGATGACCTTGGTAATGGCGGTCGCCAGAGTCGAGCTCGGCTCGCCGCCCTGGTGCGCGATGTCGGTGTTGATGAGGATGACCAGCGTCAGTTGCTTCTCGGGCAGATACACCGCCACCGCCTCATAGCCGGGCACGCTGCCGTTGTGACCGATCCAACCGCCGAGATTGAAGATCCCCAACCCGTATCCGTCCCGCGGCGGCTGGCCTGGAATGCTCAGCGTTTGTAGCCGTTGCTTTTGCATCTCCGGGGCGAGCAACTTTCCGGTCACAAGTGCGGGCGCCCAGATGTGCATGTCCTGCAGTGTCGAGATCATCGCGCCCGCCGCCCATGCCCAGGACGGGTTCCAGTCGGTGGCCGTGGTCTCCGCCCCGGACGCGGTCGTGGTGGTATAGCCCTGCGCGTGCGGCTCCGGAAAGGCGTTCGTGGTGGGAAAACTTGTGTGGTCCATCCCCAATGGCACCAAGATGTGAACGCGGATGAAGTCGGGCAGTTTCTGCCCGCCGACCTTTTCCACCACGAGCCCCAACAGAACGGTGTTGGTGTTCGAGTACTGAAACCCTTGGCCGGGAGGGAATACCGGTGGTTCTGCGAACGCGTAGCCCAAGAGTTCCTCTGGGGTGAAGTTGCGGTACGGGTCGGCGACGAGTGCCTGCTGGAATTCCGTCGTGTTGGCGTAGTTCTCGAGTCCGCTTCGCATGCGTGCCAACTCTCGCAGTCCGATCTTGTCGCCGTTTGGAACTCCGTCGATGTACTTGCCGATCGGATCATCGAGCCCGATCTTGCCCTGCTCGGCGAGTTGCAGTATTGCGGTAACGGTGAATGTCTTTGTCATGCTACCGATTCGGCTGTAGACGTCGGTCTTCATGGGCGCGCCGGTGGCCTTGTCTGCGACTCCCACCGCTCGGACGTATCGGCCCTCCGGACCCCATATGCCGATGATTGCGCCGGGGATCGAGGCAGCGGTCATCACCTGGTCGATGGCCGCGTCCAGCCGCTGCGCGGTGCCTGCATCGATATCGTGGGCTGCTTCGGTGTCTGCTGTATTCGTTGTCGCGGTGGCCGATGACGGCGATGACGGCGAATCGTTGCCGCACGCGGACACCAAAATCAACAGCGCGACAGCCATCGTCGCACGCCGTCTTCTCATTGCCTCAGCCCCATATCGAGGTGTACGCCTGCACGGAACGCTACTCGCGCGACCACGTTTGCGGTCTCGAACAACGGGCTTCCAGCCGGACCCCAGCACTCACGCGTTGCGTCAATGGGTCCAAACGAACACCGCATCGGCGGAGAGCTCAGTCGCGCCAACGAGCATTCCGAACAGGTTCCCGCTCACACCGAGTTCCTCGCGGTCGACGCTCGTCCGCGTGGACACCCTGACCGCTTCGTCCTCGAGCACGGCAACCGCGGCGTGCAATGGCAGTGGGTGGCTGATGCCCTTGATGACGATCTCGGCGTGCAGGTCGACGTCGTCTCCGTCGGCGGGTTCCGCCGCCGCGACGATCACGCTGACCTCCGGGAACTTCTCCACGTCGAAGAAGTCCGCCGACCGCAGATGCTCGTCGCGTTTCCCGATTCCCGTGTGCAACGACGTGGCAATGAAGTCGATCCGGCCCGAAACCGCACCCGCCTCGGTGACCCGACCCTCTCCCCTGACCTCAGTGAACTGGCCCTTCACGGTCATCGTGCCCCACATCGTCTTGTTCCTGAATTCGAACGTCGACCGTTCGGGAGCGAGCGTCCACCGGCCCACTGCGTCGCTCAAAATCTCTGCGACCGTGGACATCTCATCCTCATTCCGCAAGCTGGTTGACGATACCGGCGAAGACCTTCGGCAGCGCCGCCGCGGCCGGCACGATGCGTGAGCGCAGCGACGAGGACTCACTCGCCTGCAGCACCGCCGCCGTCAGCAGCCGATAACGCCGCGACATCCGGCGCCACTGCCGGTCGTAGTCTTCCGGCCGACCGGCGACGACGCACCCCACCAATAGCTCCGCAGCACCGAACGCAATGCCCAGCCCCTCACCGGTCAGCGCATCGACATAGCCCGCCGCGTCACCCGCCAACAGCACCCGCCCCGCCACTCGGCTCCGAACCTTCTGCCGCAACGGACCGGCCGCCATGTCCGGGCCGTGCGGACGACCGCGCACCCGCAATTCCAGCGCCGCGAACTCCGCAAGATGGCTGTCAAACCCACCTCGGCGCGACGTGAGGATCGCGATCCCCACGCAGTCGTCGGCGACCGGCGTCACGTACGCCTCGGCGTCCCGGCCCCAATGCACCTCAACGTGATCCGTCCACGGGGCGATCTGCACATGTCGGCGGATGCCCCACCGTCGCGGACCATCGCACGGCACCGCCAGCCCCAGCGATCGGCGGATCGGCGAGTGCAAACCGTCGGCCGCGGCCAGATACCGTGCGCGCAGCTCCCCCACCCGAACCGACGCCCCATCCTGGATGACCTTGCCGACATCGCCCTGCACGACCTTCACCCCCGCCGCCGTCGCCGCCTCCAAAAGCGCTGCGTGCAAAGCAATCCGGCGCACTCCTCGCCCCGCGCCGGACCGGAACTCGGCACTGGCCCGCCGCTCGCCGTCCACATAGGTGATGCCAGAGAACTCCCGCCCTTGAGGCTGGACCCCGAGGCGTTCCAGCTGCCGCACGGTATGCGGCATCAACCCTTCGCCGCAGGCCTTGTCGATGGCTCCGCTGCGCCGTTCGACGACGACCACCTCGAGCCCCGCCCGCGCGCCGTGCAGCGCGGTGGCCAGGCCCGCCGGGCCACCACCAGCGACGAGCAGGTCGATCATGTCAGGCTCGACAGCGCAGCGTTCTCGACCCTGATCCGCGTCCTCAGCAGCGCCGCGTTGAGCACCGAGAACACCAGCGCCGTGATCCACCCCGTCTGCACCAACGGCAGCGCTACCCCTTCCGCGACGACGGCGACGTAGTTCGGGTGCGGCACAACGCGATACGGTCCCCCCGTGACGCGACCCGCGCCCGGCACGACGACCACCCGGGTGTTCCACTGTCGCCCCAGCGTGGTGATGCACCACCACCGCAAGCCCTGAGCGGCCAGCACCACCCCCAACATCGGCCAACCCAAAATACGAATGAATCGGCGCCGCATCGCGATCGCCTCCACCAGACACCCCGCGAGCAGACCGGTGTGCAGAACCACCATCACCGGGTAGTGCCGCGCACCGACCTCGACACCGCCGCGCTGTCGGCTCCACTCCAGGTTGCGTTGCGATACAACCAGTTCGGCGACCCGTTCCACCGCGACGGCGCCGATCAGCAGTGCATACCGACCATTCACCTCAGTGCCAGCGCAGCAACACGAGTTCGGAACAGAAGCCGGGACCCATCGCCATCAGCACCCCCGGGCTTCCACTCGGTGGCTGTTTGGCGATGGTGTCGCGCAATACGTGCAATACCGATGACGATGACAGGTTGCCGACCTCGCTCAGCGACCGCCAGGTGAGCTCGAGCGCGTTGTCTGGCAGACCGAGCGTCGCGGTGATCGCCTCGATCACCTTCGGACCCCCGGGATGACTCACCCAGGCGCCGACGTCGCTGATGTTCAGGTCGTGCGCGGCAAGGAAATTGGTGACGTCGTCGCCCAGGTACTGTTCGACAACAGTCGCTACTTCGGGCCCCAGCACGATCTCGAATCCGTGGGTGCCGATGTCCCAGCCCATCGTGCGCAGCGAGTCGGGGTAAAGGTGGCTGCGCGAATCGAGGATATCTGGGCCGGCGGGGTGGACCTGTTCGGCGCGGCGTTCGCCGACCGCCACCACCGCGGAGGCTCCGTCGCCGAACAGTGCCCCTGCGACGAGGGTGGCCATGCTCGGATTGTGCTTGCGCGTGAGCGAGCAGAGTTCGACCGAAACCAGGACCGCGACGTCGTCGGGTGCGCCACGCAAGTAGTCGTTCATTCGAGCCACCCCCGCTGCCCCGGCCACACAGCCCAAACCGAAAAGCGGAACCCGCCGCACATCCGGGCGCAGCCCCAGCCGGCCGGCGATGCGGGCATCCAGCGACGGCACGGCGACGCCGGTGACGGTCGTCGACATGATGAGGTCGACGTCCGCGGGTTCTAGCCCCGCCTCGTCGAGCGCGCCCGATACCGCCGCACACCCGAGTTCCACCGCATGTTCGATAAACAGGTCATTCGCCTTGCCGAAGTCGGTCAGGTTCTGATATTCCTCGATCGGCAGCACGAGATGGCGACTCTGGACCTTGGCACTTGCATGCAGGCGCGAAACTGCCTGCGCCAGACCGTCGTAACCCGGAAGCTCGAGAAGCGCCTGGGTCACCTCAGCCTGGGTGTAGCGGTGCGGTGGTAGCTCGCCGTGCACGCCGGCGATCACACTTATGTTTTCTTTAGCCACCCTATGGACACGTAGACGGACCCCGGTTGGGTTCATGTGATTGCCGACACATCTGTCCGCTGTCCGTCAACGAGGATCCTGTGCAACAACGCGAGCCAGCGACGTGACGCCTGAGGTGTGTGCACTGTTCAGAAGTGATAGCGGATGTGCTATCGCTTTTCGACTCGCATCGTGACAGATTTCGCGGTGCTGATGTGGCGGGTGTGATTGTGACGGCCGCCTGCCCCAATAGGCACAAGACTGCCGATCGATACAGCGTTTTCGCAGACTCTTACGGCCGTCGACTTCTTCGTCGAAGCCAGCCGATGATGAGAGCGATCGGCGAAATCGGCAACATCTGGGCGCGCCGATCAGGGCAACGCCCGGGCTGTTGGTCAGCGTCGGCGTCGGCGTGTGCGCGCCCGCAATGCCGTGCGCAGCCCGATTATCGGGCCGCCCGATCCGGTAGCTGACGTAGCGGCGGTCCCGAACTTGCGTTCCGAAGCGGTTTCCGGCGCGTCGTCGCTCGTGGCCGCCAGGAATCGGTCGGGAAGCGCCAGTTTGTGGATGGTGCGCAACGTTAAAAGATACTGATGCACAAGCGAACCGGTGGTGTAGGGCAGATCGTACTTGTCACATAACGCCCGAACCCGCACTGCGATCTGCGCGTAGCGGTTACTCGGCAGGTCAGGGAACAGATGGTGCTCGATCTGGTAACACAAGTTGCCGCTCGAGAACGCCAGCAGCGGACCCGCCTTGAAGTTCGCCGCACCCAGCATCTGACGCAGATACCACTCGGCCCGGCTTTCATGCTCGAGGACGTCGGCGGTGAATTTCTCTGCGCCATCGGGGAAGTGCCCACAAAAGATCACCACATACGCCCAGAGGTTACGCAGCAGGTTGGCTGCCACGGTTGCGGCCAAGGTTCTGCGCCAGCGAGATCGGCTCAGCGCCGGGAAGATCACGTAGTCCTTGACGGTTTGGCGGGCGATCTTTCCGGCAAGCGCCGCCCTCGCCTTGGCCACCTGCCCCGGATCTGCCGCCACTCGATCCCGCTCCGAATGGACACCATGAAGGCCAATTCCCCACTCGAAGATGCTCGCCAACAACAGGTTCCGAAGCGGCTGCAACAGGTGCGAAGGTTGCCACGGTTCATCGCGGGTTACCCGCATCACGCCGAAGCCGAGGTCGTCGTCCACTCCCACTACGTTGCTGAACACGTGGTGGCGGTAGTTGTGCGAATACCTCCACTGCGACGAGACCGCGACCATGTCCCACTCCCACGTGCTCGAGTGAATCTCCGGGTCGTTCATCCAATCCCATTGGCCGTGGCACACGTTGTGGCCAATTTCCATGTTCTCGACACTCTTCGCGAAGGCCAGCGAGACGGTCCCCAAAACCCAGCCGGCCCGTGACCGGCTACAGCCGATGAGCAGGCGCGCCACGACGTCGAGCGTCCGTTGGAACCTGATGGTGCGCCGGATATACGCCGCGTCGCTTTCACCGAGTGACTCCTCGATGTCACAGCGAATGGCGTCCAATTCGCAGCCGAGGGCCTCGATGTCCGCCTCGCTCAGATGCGCGTACGCAGCGATGTCGGCGATTGCCATTGGCTGTCCCGTTTGATCGGCCCGTGAGGGCGAGGGGCGGGCTCTTGCGCGAACCCGAACTGCTTGCGGACCGCCGGCCGAAATTGATAGCGATGACGGCAACGCGTCGGCGTACCAGCAGCTTAGTGACGACGTACGCCGTGCGTCAACGCTGTGCGTCTACATCCCGGCCAGGTCCTGGACACAGGAGGGTAAGGTCAGGGCATCGGGACCAACCAGGCCCCCATGATCAAGGGCCAGCCATGTCTGACAAATCTCCTCGGCAAACCATGACCAAGAAGTCCGGAAAGTCTCTGAAAGAGAAGCGCGCCGCCAAGCACGCCAAGGCAGCGGCCCGTGTCTCATCCACCGAGGCCTTGCTCCATGATAAGAAGCGCTGAGGCACAACAGCTTTCGCTAGGGGTTCTGGCTCGCTCACGCAAGGCGAACGAGCGCAGATTACCGATCCACCCGGCACATTTCAGCAGGATCGATCCTCGGGTGCGGCCGCGGATCTTCCTTGAGCATGGCTACGGCTCGGACTTTGGCGCCACGGACGACTCACTGGCCGAATTCGTCGGTGGAATCGGCACCCGAAACCAGCTCATCGCCGACTGCGATATCATTCTGTTGCCCAAAGTCCAGGCCGAGGATTTAGCGGAACTCAATGTGGGACAAGTCGTCTGGGGCTGGCCGCACTGCGTGCAGGATGCCGCCCTGACGCAGATCGCCATTGATCAGCGGCTGACGCTGATCGCCTTCGAGGCGATGAATCACTGGCAGGCCGACGGCGGGTTCGGGTTGCACGTCTTTCACAAGAACAACGAGCTCGCCGGCTACTGCTCTCTCTTGCATGCCATGCAACTGGTCGGGATCACCGGCAGCTACGGCCGTCGGCTACGCGCCGCCGTCATCGGGTTCGGCGCGACTGCCCGCGGCGCCGTCACCGCCCTGAACGCCCACGGCGTTGACGATGTGCGCGTACTGACCAACCGTGACGTCGCCGCCGTCGGTTCGCCGATCCACTCCACCCAAATAATCCAAATGGGACCCCACCCGGACACGCCCGACCGGATATGGGCGGACACCCCAGACGGCCCGATGCCGGTGGCCCGCTTGCTCGCAGACAACGACATCGTCGTCAACTGCGTTCTCCAGGATCCCGGCGCGCCCCTGGTCTTCGTCACCGAAGAGGAGTTGGCCGCCTTCACTGCGGGCAGCCTCATCGTCGACGTCTCCTGTGACGTGGGCATGGGCTTCAGCTGGGCGCACCCGACCTCGTTCACCCACCCGATCATCGAGGTGGCGAATGGCGTGCACTACTACGCCGTCGACCACAGCCCGTCCTACCTGTGGAACTCGGCGACCTGGGAGATCAGCGAGGCATTGTTGCCGCACATCGAAACGGTTCTGGCCGGGCCGGCGGCGTGGAATAGTACCCCGACGATCTCCCGGGCCGTCGAGATCCGCGACGGTCTCGTTCTAAATCCCAAAATCCTGTCGTTCCAGCACCGCGACGAGGGCTATCCGCACCCCGTTCGCACCGACCAGCTCGGCGTCCTCACGTCACACTCGGCGGCCGTCGCCGGCGTCAGCTGATCGACACCAGCTGGTCGATCGAGTCTCTGGGCAGGTCGCCATCAACGACAGCCGTCACCACCAGTTTGTTCAGTGTTATCGCGCCCTTGTGGTTGTCGAGGAAGGCGATGTCGGCGGCATCGCGTCCGGTGGCGATCCGCACCAGGCTCTGCCGCGGCGCCAACAGCGTGCCGTCGACCACTCGCCAGTGCCCCTCGACGAACGCCTCGGCTACCGCATGAAAGTCCATCGGGTACAAGCCGGGCGCATATACCGAAACGACGCGGGCAGGCACGTTGACGGCCCGTAACAGCGCCACCACAAGATGCGCGAAGTCTCGACATACGCCGGCACCGGAGAGCAAGGTATCCACTGCTCCATCGATAGGGTCACTCGAGCCTGGTACATAGTTCAGACGGCTGCCGACCCAGAAGGAAACTTTCTCCAACAAAGTCGTCGAATCGATGTAGCTCCCGAATTCGGTTGCGGCGAAACCGAAGAACTTGTCGGCCTCGGCGTAGCGGCTCGGACGAAGATACATCGATAGGTCGTACTCGGTCACCGGCGCCGGGTCGGTCTGCCCCTCGATTGTCGCGGCGTAGTCGACCCTGAGGTTACCCACCGGAACGTCCAGCTTGTGGATGCGGTTACCGTGCACACCACTGATCTCCAAGGGCCGCAGAGGCTTTCCGTCCAAGACAAATGACAACGACTCGGATACCTCGGTATTCGGATGCGGCGCGACGGCGATCTGGAACTCCAGGGTCGTCGGCGCGGTGATGTCGACTTCGAGCTCCGCCCCCACGTCTCGCTTCATCGGACCGATGGAGCGGTTGCGCCGCCTTCGGAATCCCAGGTCGACTGTGCCGCGTCCATTTCGCTACGTCTGATCCTGCGACGAACACTCGCACGGGGTGTGTCCACGACGGTCGACGGGATAAGGGCAGCCACTGGGGGCGGCCCACCCATTTCGGCGTGGTTGCCGATAACGCGTGCCTCTTTGATGTGCGTCAAGGCTGTCTCTCTGTCTGCCCGCAGAAGCGAGCGCTGGTACATGGCTAGGGGAAAGTCATCGCAGCACCGTCGACCAGCGACGAGCCTGCTGCATGGTCGAGATGACCGCGAGTGTCGAATCGGCGCTGTGATTACGGCTCGCCCCATCGGCGTGCAGACAGTCGTACCCGGCCCCGGTGTCCGGGTCCCACATGGGCTCCCCGGCGTCGTTGGCGCCGAAGAACCAGGCCACCGCTGCCTGCACGCCGTCGCACCACATTGGGTTGTCGTCGACGACTGCGGCGCGTGCGCACGCGTCGGCCAGCGCGGACACCTGGGCGGGCTGCTGATCGAACCCGGGCCGGGCGTCGTCGGGACCTCTGCCCGCGATTGGAGTGGGCGACAGGTGCCCGCCGGCGGTTTCGTAGTCGACCAGCCACGCCAGGAGATCCAGGCCGCGCCGCCGTAGCGTCGCATCGTGCAGCTCGACCCCCGCGGCGATCATCGCCTCGGCAAGGACGGCGTTGGCGTAGGTGAGACGCGGTTCGGGCCATGGCCAGGCGGCGTCGCCGGTAGGTACCGCGATCGTGGCGGCGTAGTCGGAAAGGAGCTTGCGAGCCGCGGGGGGCTCCGGATCGTAGGCAAGCACGTCGGCGGCACCCAGTGCTGCGTACGCCATCGCCCGCGGCCACGGCGAGCGCTCCTGTGCGGCGCGCTCGAACTGGACGATGGCCGTTTGGCGGGCCCAGGCGACATTGCTGTGCAGAACGGTGGTGCCGAGCGCCCAGATGCACAGGCCCCAGCAGTCGTCGAGCGCCGGTTCGCCCGGCCAGCGGCCCGCGCTGTCCATCCGGGTGTAGCAGGCGCCGCTGAGTGCCTGCGCGTCGCCAAGGAATCGCAGCGAAACCGCGGCGAGACCATTTAGCGTCGTGTCGGGGCCGGGTTCTCGAGTGGCGACGACGAGCGCCCGCGCGACGTCGTCGGTGCGATAGCCGACGTCCTGTGACGGCTCGCCAGGGCGGGCGTGCTCGAAGGTGCCGCGGCGGTCAGTCAGCCCCAGCAGATGGTCGAAGTTTGGGGGCGGCATCGTTGCGGTCACACCCGTCTCCGCCGTTCCGCGAGGACGCGATGTGCAAGCCCCAGATAATCCTTGGCCACGACCGACCACGCCATCTCCGGTGCCCGTCGACGCGCCTCGGCCGCCATGGAGCCGGCAAGGCGGGGCTGCGTGACGATTTGGCGCAGCGCCGAGGCCAGCGCGGCCGGGTCGTCGTGGTCGACGACGATGCCCGCCCCGCCGCTGAGCAGCTCGGCAGCATGCGGAAATGCGGTCGCCACGACGGGCCTGCCGTTCGCTATCGCTTCGACGAGTACGCCGGAGGTCACCTGCTCCGTGGAGTCGTACGGCAGCACGACGACGGAGGACTGCTGGATGAGCGCGGCCAACATTGGACCGTCGTAGTAGCCGGGGTCGAATTTGACCGAATCCGCCACGCCGCTGCGCCGCGCCTGTTCGGTTCGGGCCTCGCGGTATGCCTCGCCGTCGGCGGCCACGACCTTGGGATCCGTTGGACCGGCGACGAGGTATTGAGGCCGACCCGCCGCATCGGCCAGCGAAGGCATCACGTCGATGACCCTCTCGATGCCCTTTCCAGGGCGCAACATGCCCCACGTCAAGATGGTGGGTCTGCTCGGGCGCTTCACATGAGGGACGCTGGGCACGGTCGCACCGTGCGGGATCGTGGTCACCTTGCGGCGGTCGACGGCGTAGGTCAGACACAGGCGTTGTAGTGCTGCCTCGGACATGACGACTACTTGGTCCGCCATCGCGGCAATCGCCTCGAGCACCGAACGTTGGTGTGAGGTCGGGTCTTTGGGGATCGTATCGGCGATGACGATCGACGGGACACGCAACCCTTCGGCGATGTCGACCACTTTGTCGCCGCAGAGGCCGTGCACGTGTTGGATGACCGCAACGTCGACCTCGTTGAGCAGGTCTTTGCATGCCGCGACGGATGACGCTGGGCCGTTAACCGGCTCTCCGATCAGCTGATTGCTCGGGGAAGGCTGTCCGTCGGCCACCCAAATGACGCCGGCCTCGGACCCGTGAGCGCTCAACGCACCGGATAGGCTCGCGCTGAACTTTGCCGGCCCGCACATTGGGGACGTATCAGTGCTGAGGATGCCGAAACGTACGGTGCGGGAAAACCGTTCCGGCGCAACGGGGGTAAACCTCGGCTCGTAGGTGGGCAGAGCGTTCAAGGTAATCCCGACGTGCGGTTGTTACCGGCGTGTCCGGCGTGAGCGGTTGCTCGGCGTGATCAGCGGAAAACGGCTGATACATCCCGGACTGGCTGGGTTCCCAACACCTTGACGCTACACCCTGCGAGGTGGCGAAGGAGAACGGGCCGCCAAACACGCCGACGTAGCGGCCAAACTCTGCGCGGCCGAGGCGATAAACGACCACAAGAAGCGCTGAGGCGCGTACGCCCACGCGTATTGAAACCCGTTGCGCCTCAGACAAAATTCAGATGGAGTGCGCGCCGCGAAACGAGATGTGGGCTGGCAGGAAACATCCCACCAGCCCACTGTAGACCGGACTTGCTAGACGGCCGTCACCCCGACCGCCTGAGGGCCCTTGGCGCCCTGTGCGATGTCGAACTGGACTCGCTGGTTCTCCTCGAGCGACTTGAATCCGCTTCCGCTGATTTCCGAGTAGTGAACGAACACATCTTCGGCGCCGCCGTCGGGGGCGATGAAGCCGAAGCCCTTATCGCCGTTGAACCACTTCACAGTTCCCTGTGCCATACTTTTCAACTTCTTTCATTCTGAACGGATGCAGAAACGCATCCTCCGTAAGGCTAGCACGGACAGCCGCCCGCAACATTGCTCAGATTGTTCTAGCAAGAGATGCAACGCTTTTCGTAGGCGGGCTAAGCGCCCTTCAACTATTTGCCCGGCCGCCCGGATGCAACACCATGGGGTGTATTCTCGGTGGTGAACCGGTTCGTTTGTCAAAGTGATCCTGCCGCAGAATTGGGGCGGAACCAGAGCGACGCGCGATCCGATTCGTATGCCGATCGCCCGCACTCCGTCACGCCCGATCGGCCTCGAAACGAAGGATTTGCCGATGGGTCACCCGGACGTAGCCACTGGTCGTATTGCAGGTCAACCGATTTCGGCCACCCGTCCGGTCGTGACTGCAACATCATGAGTGCGCCGGACCGAAGGCGATTGGCCAGCCCAACCCGGGTTACCCTGGCCGCCGTACTGGCCGACGACGACCTTGACGGGGCGTGGTGGCCGCATACCGCATCGGTAGCACGCGAGCTGCCCGAACTGATCGAAGCCCTTGATGAACGCCTGGGCCAGATCATCGATATCGGTGTCAACTGGTCGGCGTTCGACGGTGTACTCGATCTCGACTCCTTGACCCGTCGCGGCACTGTTGTCGTTCCCGGTGCCAAGGCACGCCACCAACGTGTGATGACCGTTACCGGCAGCCAAGCACGGGCAAATCTCCTGGTGGTGCCGTGTCGGACCACCACCGCCCTTGCCGTTATGGTGCTGCGCCAGGCCGCGGGCCTTCCGATCCTGTCCAGCCACCTGGACACCCCCGCGTACCGAGCCGCCAACGACATCGTGAGCGCGGCACGGGCCGTATGCGAGAAGCGGGCAAAGCTCGCGAACAGCTCAACCTGACACAGCGCGCCGATGCGTTGATCGATGGCAGAAAGCGCTGATGCGCAACGACTTCCGCTAACCCAGGCGGACACATCGTCACCGGCCGTCAATGACCTCGCATGCGCTTCGTGGCGTGTGACGTCATCTCTGTGACGACGGACCGGCCCTTGCCGCGCGGCGATTTCGCGGCGGCCGCCAGCAGGATATCGACGGCTTCGACGATCCCGGTCGCGATCTCATTGACTCCAGGCACGTTGTCGGGACAGGCGCAGAGGCACAGATCCATCACGTCGGCGTGAGAAGTGACCGTGATGTTCAACCCGCAGCCCTCCACCAACGGCTCAGCGGTGTGCATACCGACGATCTCGGCGCCGGCACAGTACGCAGGCCCCGGCTCACCTGAAGCAAACGAGACACTCACATGACAACTCGGTGCGCGCCATCGAGCCAGGCCCAGTCCTGTGTAGACCCGCATCCCTGCGTGCGCAACCCAGGGCGGGAGCAGCGACAGGATTGTCGCGGGATCGACTGCGGGATCGATCTTTTCGTCGAAGTCGTGGGCGATGTTCAACCTCTCGGCGGCCGTGTGGAGGTTGGTGAGCACCTGCACCGGGTCGGTGAGCTGAACCGGCACGCGAACCTGGCCCGCTGTCAACGATTTTCCTGCCTCTGCCGGATCGCCGGCTGGCAGCGACATCGGGACCTGCATCACTAACGGATCGTCGGGGACGACGTCGTACCGCTGCAGCCAGGCACGCAGGGACAGCGTGCAGGCGGCGAGGAAAACATTGGCGGTGCTGCCCCCGAACGCGCCGCTGACCGTCTTCACCTGAGCCAGCGGGATCGCGGCGAAGGCCATTGACCGCCGCTTGGTGAGTCGGGCGTTGAACACGGTCTGCGGCACTGGTCCTCTCATCGACGAGGTGGCCTGTGAATCCACGGGCGGACCGTCCGTGCGGCGCATCGCTTGCAGCACCCCTGTCACGCCTTCGACGACCAGCCAACCGCCCGCGATGTGGTTGTCCAAGATCTCGCTCACTGTGTCGGTGACGAGCGCGCCCAGTGAGGGTGGGGGGCCCAGGCTGGCCTCCTTCGGGAGTGTGTCTGCTGAGTCGTGCGGCCCGCCGGTCAACAGGCGCTCCCACACAGCGGCGACGCCGCGGCCCTCGTCGCTCAGTACCGGCGACATCTTCACCGCCAGCGCCCAGCGGCCTCCCGCCAGACCGTCGATAGTCCACGCTTTCCACAGCGATCGACGCCAGTCGTGGGATTCGGCGCTCAGTTGCGTGACTAGATCAGCGAGCTCGCGGCTGCCCCCGGGCGCGGGCACCGACGCGCACTGGATGTGTGGCGTCGGGTCGTAGTCGTCGATCTCGGCCCAGACCGGCTGGCCCATGCCCAGTGGCTTGCCCACCAGTCGACTGCGGAAGCGCGCCAACTGCGGAAGCGACGACGCCAACAGCCGATTTAGTCGGGCGTGGCTCAGGTGATGGGACGCCTCGAGGATGACCACGGCGACCGTATGCGCCGGCGTAGTCGGTGTTTGGGTGTGCAGCGCCGACGCGTTAGCGACGGACAGCCGAGTGACCATCAGCGTCTCGGACAATCTTGGTCATTGGGCGGATGCTTCATCATCTGATGCGACTTGTCGTTTCAGCTCGATCAGTTGCCTTGAGTACCGCCACTGTCAACCAAGCCGCCGCCTCAACATGCAAGCAGAGTGTCGACGCTGGACGCGTCTTCTGTCGCGGCTGCGGCCATCACGATGGCGTGTGCACGGTTGGGCGCGGTGTGCGCGGGGACGACCAGCAGGACGATCTTGTTGCCGTAGGTGTCCAGCACTCCCAGGGTGTTGGGCGGCTGGCGGTGGTAACCGTCGAGTCGGACGATTTGTCCGCCAATCGAAGCTTTTCGCGGCGCGTCCGCCCACTCGCCCAGGTTGTACGTCACGCGTGCCACAGCGCCGAGGCGCACCGACAGCACCGCAAGCAGATCAGGAAGCTCTGTCGGCAGATCATCGCTGTGTGGCCACCATGCCCCATCGACATATCCGGTGACGGGTAGTTTGCGCTTCAGGCGCAGCCGCGGCGTCTGCTGGGGTCCTGCCTGGCGCCGGCCGGAAGCGGCACCATTTTCTTGTGCCATGGGACGATCCTGTCTGAGCCTCGAACGGCCCAAATCATTCGAATCGGCGACGACACAATCTCAGATGGTCGCGTGCGACAAACCGCCGATAACTCAAACTCTACACCCTCGGCTTCCGTACCAGACGGGCACCGACTGCCCAGCGAAAGCTGTTGCACCTCAGTGCTTTTCCGTGTTCCACACGATGGTGACCGCGGTCAGGACAGGGCGCTGCCCTTGCGCCACTCGATCCACGGCACGGTCCAGTCGCCGTTCTGCGACAGCTTCAACGGCGGGCCGCCGGTGTTGCGGATCTCGACGACATCGCCGGGCACGGAGAAGTTGTAGAACCATTGGGCGTTGTCGCTGTTGAGGTTGAGGCAGCCGTGGCTGGTGTCGGTGTTGCCCTGCGCCCACACTGTGGCGTTGAGCTGGTGCAGGTATATGCCGTCCATGCTGATCCGGGTGGCCCACGGGATGGTTACGCGATAGCCGAGGCGGGAGTTGATCGGCAGCCCGAAGGTCGACGAATCCATGATTACCGGGTTGGCCTTGTCCATCACGGTGTAGACACCCGGCGGAGTCCAGAAGCTCAGCGTGGTGCCGCCGATGGTCTCGGTGCCGCCCATGCCCATCGACGTCGGCATGGTGCGGACCAGGTTGCCGTTGTCGAAGACGCTGACCTGCTTGGTGTTGTCGTCGGCGATGGAGACGTGCGAGTCGCCGATCTTGAACGACACGTGCTCGTCCTCTTCGCCGTAGAGGCCGTCACCGAGCGGTGTGCCGTAGAGGTTGGCCGCGACGGCAACGGATGTGCCTGGGGCGTAGTACTTCTCGGGTCGCCAGTGCGCGGTCTGGTCGTCGATCCAGTTCCACGACCCGGCGACCGGCGGGTTCGTGGTGACGACGAGGTGACGTTCGGCGTTGGCCTTGTTGTCGATGGGTTCGTCGAACCTCGCGACGACGACCATGCCGACGCCGTACGTCGCGCCGTCCTGGAGCAGGCCACCGCCGGTGGTGTCGAGATACACCTCGGTCTGGTCGCTCGGGGTCAGGGTGGTGAAGCTGGACGTCTGGCGAGATGGCATCCCGCCGGGCCCGCGGGCAGCAATGGTCAGGGTGTAGGTGCGGCCATAGCCGAGCTGGGTGGTGGGCTTCCACGTCTTGGCGTCGGGGGTCATGACGCCGGGGATGGACTTACCGGCGTCGTTTTCGAGCTCGACGGTGTCGAGGGTGCCGCTGTCGGCGGTGACGAGGACGCGGCCGCTGGGGCTGACGTCGGTGGCGCCGGCCGGAGGCTGGATGGAGAGCGCAGCCGGCACGAGCGGCGACGGCCGAGGGACCGCCTGCGGTACGGGGGCGGCAGTCATCGTCTGGCAGTGGTCGGCGCAGTCGGGAGTCGTGGTGACGACGACGCCGCCGAGCACCGCGAGGACGGCGAACACGGCCGCCAGGCAGGCACCGCTGACACGGCGAGTAGACGTCAACTGTTCTCCACTATGGTTCGGCGAGGGCCGGGACGGCTCAATAATAGACAGGTCGCGTCGGGGTCGGCGCACCACGGCTGAGCTGTGCGAATTCGTAATCGTCTTGTTGCGCGGGTGAATTCAGGGCTTCTCCGCGCGGTGTCCGCAGTGGTCCAGACGACGGGCTTGCCGATGGCGTCGGCGAGCTGCCAGGTCAGGCCGTTGGCGAGCCGGGCGGCGATGATCTGCTGGTGATCTCGTCTCGAGTCATACAGTCATCATCGGCCGGAGTCGCGGTCAGCGCTCGGCACACTTATGTGCCGATTTGCCCGCGTACCGAGCGACAATCGGTATTCACGTCGAGGTTGCACCACCGAGTCACTCGTCATTACCCGGCGCCGCACCGGAGATCTTCTTCTGACACCTGGCTGAATCCTGCGGCGCGCTGGACGATGGGCTCGTAGCGTGAGGACGTCTATGAGATGGGAACCGGTGGCAGCGTGAGCGACACGACGACATGTGCAGTCGTCGGGGGCGGCCCGGCGGGACTGTTTCTCGGATTGTTATTGGCGCGCGCCGGCGTCGAGGTCACCGTGTTCGAGAAGCACGCCGACTTCCTGCGCGATTTCCGCGGCGACACGGTGCACCCGGTCACCTTGCGCCTGCTCGACGAGCTCGGCCTGTTCAACCGATTCGACAGCTTGCCGCACAGCGTCGTCGAGAAGGGTCAATTCGACGTCGACGGTCATCTGTACACACTCGTCGACTTCCGTCGCCTCCGCCAGCCGCATCCCTATGTGGCGATGGTGCCGCAATGGGATCTGCTCGACCTGATCGCTGAGACCGCCCAGAACGAGCCCACTTTCACGCTGCGGATGCGATCCGAAGTCACCGGCCTCATGCGCGCTGGAAACGCGGTCACCGGCGTGCGCTACACGGGCCCGGATGGCCCCGGCGAACTGCGAGCCGACCTGACAGTGGGCTGTGATGGGCGCACGTCGGTAGTCCGCCGCGACGCCGCGCTGCCGATACGGGAATACCCGGTGCCCTTCGACGTCTGGTGGTTTCGAGTGCCCCGCGACCAGAACGCGCAATACTCGCTGATCCCGCGCACCAGACCAGGCCGGGCGCTGGTCATGATTCCTCGCGAGAACTACTTTCAAATCGCATACCTGATTCCCAAGGGCAGCGACGCGGACTTGCGGGCACGTGGGCTCGAGTCGTTTCACCGCGAACTCGCCGAGTTGATCCCCGAATCGTCGTCCGATGCCATTACGTCCTGGGATGACGTCAAAGTCCTCGACGTCCGGCTCGATCGCTTACGGCGCTGGCACGCCAACGGGGTGCTCTGCATCGGTGATGCCGCACACGCGATGTCTCCGGTCGGAGGTGTCGGCATCAATCTGGCGATCGCCGACGCGGTCGCCGCCGCCGGCCTGCTGGCGCAACCCCTTCGTACACATCGGCTCACGACCAAACAGCTCGCTGCCGTCCGTCGGCGCCGATTGTTGCCGACTGCCGCCACCCAGGCTCTGCAACGCATCCTGCACCGCGTCCTGCTGGCTTCCGTTCTGCAGGGCCACCAGGCGGCCAAGCCGCCTGCAGCGCTGCTGAACCTGCTCGAGCGCGTTCCTCAGTTGACGGCTGTTCCCGCCTACATCATCGGCGTCGGCCTGCTGCCCCAGCACGCGCCGGACTTTGCCCGACGCTAGCCGGGCCATGATGCGGCCGGCCGCGCTCGCTCGCAGTGCCGCACTGTCGCTGAGGCCGGGGGCCGAACCCGTTGGCGTTTCCGGGGTTGGTGGTGGCGACGGCGGTGGCGTTGGGGTTTGCGGTGTTGACGGTGCCGAAGTTGTACGCGCTCAGCGTGATTGGCGTGATGGCGTCGGCTTTGTTGTCGTCGTCGATCGCCCGCGCAGGCGATCAAGGTGATCCCGGCCGCCGGGCAACGAAGACATCGTCGACGCGATCACTGCCGTGGCGGCGGCGCGCGATGTCGGCTCCGTCGACGACGCCCGCGCCGAGGATCTTCGACGGCGCTTGTCGGCGCTGACCTACAGCACTCAGGCGAGTAGGTCCTGAACGGCGTCGTTGTAGACGTGGTCCAGCCGATGACATCGACAGAGATGCCTCGGTCGGCTTCGAGACCGAGAGCAAGTACCGGCTACGCCTGGTCGGCTACCCGAGTGTCCTCGGTGCTCAGTCTCAGGTGGCCTGGAACGCCAAGTGGTACGGCATCCACGGGGAGCCTCGGATCTTTCAACGGCTCCCGTCGGACGGCTCACGTCGATTACGTGATCGTCCCTAGGTGACGGAACAATCAGCGATGGAACCCTGGCTCAGCCACCTCCGGTTCGGTGAGCTGGTACGGGGGCGGCGCGATGACCTCGGGGGCCGGTGCCTCCGCCGGTGCGCTCGCTACTTCACCACCGCCCTCAGTAGGCGCACCGCCGATGTTCTCGGTGGACTCCCCTGCGACGTCCGGGGCGCCGCTGGATATCGGCCTCGGTGAGACCCAGACCAGCAGATCCTGGACCCCGTCGTTGTACACGACGCTGTTGGGCGTGTCGCCCACGACGTCGAAGTAGAGCGTGCCGGTGGTCTGGCCTCCCGGAGGCGCTGGGGGGATGTCCCCGCCGATGACGCGGTAGTTCTGCCCGCTCTGAGCGCGGGCATTGAACAGCGGGATCAACGGAGTGGCCCAACCGCCCAGCCCTTCGACGGTCACGGTTGAGGCATACAACCGGCCGTTGTGGGGCACGGCGTCGGAGCTCGGGGAAAGGCCCATCACCGTGTAGCCGATCATGGGAGCGCCGGTGCCGTAGTCGTTCAGCGTCTCCTGCTGACCGTACGGCTTGATGTTGTTGGCGGCCGACGCCGGCACCACTGTCGCAGCTCCCATGCCGATCGCGAGCGCGGCGACGCCAACCGGCGCCACAAGTTTCCGGATCTTCACCCTTACGCCTCCTGTGTTCACGCTGTGTCCGGCGCGAACGTTACCTCGCCACATCTGGTTCAAAACGCAAACTGCGCAATTGCATGTCCCGTAACACGAGACTCCGTTCACGCGATTACAACGGCAGTAACATGAACCTCATCAGTCCCAACCGTTACGGAGGACACGTGCGACGCCGATGGAAGGCCGCTGCCGGTGCGGTAGCGCTCGTCGTCGCGGCCGCACTGGGCGATGTCTCTCCCGCGGTTTCGCAGGCTGAGCCCGCGCCCGCCGCGAAGGATTTCTCGAAGCCGGCGATCGTGATTCTGGGGTACGGGCTCAATCCGAACGGCACGATGCGCACGATTCTGCGCCGGCGCGTGCTGACAGGTCT
>DASQCE010000015.1:0-3186 GCA_035634855.1 Mycobacterium sp. | reverse complement strand
GCTTCAGCTCTCAAGTGTGGTGACGATCGCCGGCCGTTGCGGCGGCCCGTTCTCCAGTAACTCGACGATTGCACCGACATCGAGGTGGGCGCTCAGCAGGTCAGCCATCAGGTCGAGTTGCGCGTCGCGCCGCGCCGGGACGTCGGTGTCGTCGGCGACGAGGAACCCCGGCGGGCCCGTTTCGGTGAGCCATCGTCGCCGAAGTTCGTTGTTGTCCAACACGCCGTGCCAGTGCGTACCGTAAACCGTGCCACGCCGGATTCCGACACCGAGCCAGTCGTCCTCGGCACAGCGGGCGAGTTGACCGTGATGTATCTCGTAGCCGTGCAACGCGGCCTCGTGGTGGCGCAGCGTCTTGTCCGGCGCGAACACGATGTCGGCGTCGAGCAAGCCGAGTCCCGTTACGCCGCGGGCACCGGACTCCACGGGGTCGTCGATGTGGCGGCACAGCATCTGGAATCCTCCGCAGATGCCCAGCACCGGCTTGCCTTGCGCCGCATGCGCAGCGATGCCGTCGGCCAGTCCGCGGTCCCGCAGCCAGCCCAGATCGGCGACCGTCGCCTTGCTGCCGGGGATCACCACGACGTCGCTGTCGGCCAGATCCGCGGGGTCGATGACCCAGCGCACCACCACGCCGGGCTCGCAGGCCAGCGCCTCGACGTCGGTGGAGTTCGAGATGCGCGGCAACCGGATTGCGCTTATCCGAAGCCACTGTTGCCCGCGTGGCGGCTGCGGATCCCCGACCACGCGGTGTGCGAGCACCGACACCGAATCCTCGGTGTCGAGCCACAGCCCGTCGGTATACGGGAGAACACCGTAGGTGCGTCGCCCGGTCAATGTCTCCAGCTGAGCCAGCCCCGGAGCCAGGAGGGTGGGGTCGCCGCGGAACTTGTTGACCACGAATCCCGAGATGAGTTGCTGATCTTCGGGTTCGAGCACCGCGACCGTCCCGTACAGGTGGGCCAACAGCCCGCCGCGATCGATGTCGCCGACCAGTATGACGGGCAGATTCGCAGCTCGAGCCAGACCCATGTTAGCCAGATCGGTTGCGCGCAGATTGATCTCAGCTGGCGATCCCGCGCCTTCACAGATCACCGCGTCGAATTCGTTTCGCAGTGATTGCAATTCGTCGGCGACGACGGCCCAGAGCCGGTCACGGTGGGTGAAGTAATCCTTGGCGCTGACAGTGTCGACGACCTGGCCGCGCAACACCAGTTGCGACGTGCGGTCGCTGCCGGGCTTCAGCAGGATCGGATTGAACCTGACGCTGGGCGCCAGCCCGGCGGCGCGAGCCTGCATGGCCTGCGCCCGGCCGATCTCCCCGCCTTCGGTGGTGACCGCCGAGTTGTTGGACATGTTCTGCGCCTTGAACGGCGCGACGCGAATACCCTTGCGGGCCAACAGCCGGCACAGCCCGGCGACGACCATCGACTTCCCGGCGTCGGACGTCGTGCCGGCAACTAGCAGCGCGCCGCCGGGGGTCACTTTTCTCGCGCGAGCTGGGGAAGTCTCACAGCTGGGTCAGGATCTCGGCGCCGTCGTCGGTGACCACCAGCGTGTGCTCGAACTGCGCGGTCCACTTCTTGTCCTTGGTGGCGACGGTCCAGCCGTCGTCCCAGATCTCGTAGTCCAGCGCGCCGAGGTTGATCATCGGCTCGATGGTGAACGTCATGCCCGGCTCCAGCACGGTTTCCACGGCGGGCTGATCGTAGTGCAGCACCACTAACCCGTTGTGGAAGGTGGTGCCGATGCCGTGGCCGGTGAAGTCGCGAACGACGTTGTAGCCGAAACGGTTTGCGTACGATTCAATGACCCGGCCGACGACGGAAAGCTGTCTGCCGGGTTTGACGGCCTTGATCGCGCGCATCGTTGCTTCGTGGGTGCGCTCGACGAGCAGGCGGTGCTCCTCGGACACGTCGCCGGCCAGGAAGGCGGCGTTGGTGTCGCCGTGCACGCCGTCGATGTAGGCGGTCACGTCGATGTTTACGATGTCGCCGTCCTCGATGACCGTATCGTCCGGGATGCCGTGGCAGATGATTTCGTTGAGCGACGTACAGCAGGACTTCGGGAAGCCTTTATAGCCAAGCGTCGACGGGTAGGCCCCGTGGTCGATCATGTACTCGTGGGCGATGCGGTCCAGCTCGTCGGTTGGCACGCCGGGCGCGACGGCATTGCCCGCCGCGGCCAGCGCGCCCGCCGCGATGCGGCCGGCGACACGCATCTTCTCGATCACCTCGGGCGTCTGCACCCAGGGCTCACTGCCCTCGTTGACGGTCGTCTTCCACGCATACTCCGGAGGCACGATCGAACGGGGCACCGGAAGCGTCGATGAGAGCACGCCGGGGCGCAGGGCGGTGCGAACAGGCATGACGCCAAGACTAACTGGAGAATGATCCTCTCGTAATCGGAGAACGATGCTACCGTACCGGCATGCAGGTCACCGAGGGCCACATATTCAGCCAGATGAGCTTCCGCGACGTCGAGGACACCGACGAGCGCTTGATCCTCGAACTGGACACCGGCCCGGAGCTGGTCAACCGGCGCGGCGCGCTACAGGGCGGCCTCGTCGCGACACTGATCGACATCGCCGCCGGGCGGCTGGCGGACCGGCATGTCGCGACCGGGCACGACGTCACCACGGCGGACATGACCGTGCACTTTCTGGCGCCGATCATCGAAGGGCCCGCCCGCGCCGTCGCGACCGTCGTCCGTGCGGGAAAACGCCTGTCGATCATCGCTGTCGACGTCACAGACGTCGCCCGTGACCGGCTCGCCGCCCGCGCAACCGTGACCTTCGCGGTGCTTGAGCCGCGCTGATTGGCGGAACCCCGAGAATCGTCGGATCCCCTGGCTAGATTCGAGTGATATGACCATCGATGAGGTTGACCAGGAGTTCGCCGCCGGTTTCGCCGAACGATTCGCCGAGACGTGGCGCACCCCGGACCTGGCCAAGCACGAGGCACTGTGGAGCGACGACATCGTGCTGATCCAGCCCATGATGGGCACCCTGCGCGGCAGGCAGGCCTGCCGGGACTCGTTTCAGCGGTTGTTCGCCCTCGTGCCCGACCTGCACGCCGACGTGCACCGCGTCGGGCATGGCAAACAAGAGGTGTTCATTGAATTCACTTTGAGCGGAACCTATGGCGGCAAGCCGATCGCCTGGGACGCGGTCGACCGCTTCACGTT
>DASQCE010000014.1:0-3452 GCA_035634855.1 Mycobacterium sp. | reverse complement strand
AATTTCTGGTGATGGGGGCTGCCGGTGTCGCAGCGGCCTGTACGAAGGCGCAGCCGCAGGCTGCGACACCCAGTTCAACCGATGTCACCCTGGCCGCAGGCGAGACCGACACCGACCTCGGCGGCGTCAAAGTCCACACATGGACCTACGGCAACCAGCTTCCCGCCCGCGAGATCCGGCTGAAGAAGGGCGAACGGCTGCGGGCCGAGCTGACCAATGCCATGCCGCAGGACGTGACCGTGCACTGGCACGGCATCGCCCTTGTCAACGACATGGACGGCGTGCCCGACCTGACCCAGGCCGCCGTGCCCAACGGCCAGAAGTTCACCTACGACTTCGTGGTCCCCGACGCCGGAACATACTGGTTCCACTCGCATGTCGGTACCCAACTCGACCGGGGCCTGTATGGACCGCTGATCGTCGAGGACCCGAACGAGAAGGTCGACTACGACGACGAACTCGTGGTCGTGCTCGACGATTGGCTCGACGGCACGGGCACGAATCCGGACCAGGTCCTCGAAAACCTGCGCAAGACAGGCATGAAGCCGATGGCACCGGGCGGCCCCGGCGTGACCCCGACGAGCCCGCTCGGCGAGGATGGCGGCGACGTCACCTACCCCTACTTCATCATCAACGGCCGGGTGCCGACCGATCCACAGGTGGTGGATTACCGTGCCGGCCAACGGATTCGGCTGCGTGTCATCAACGCCGGGTCGGATACCGCGTTCCGGGTGGCGGTACCAAACACCTCGATGAAGGTCATCCAGACCGACGGCTACCCTGTGGTGCCGGTGCAGGCGAACTCGGTGATCCTTGGCATGGGCGAGCGGGTGGACGCGATCATCACCGTGAACGAGTCGCTGCCGGTGGTCGCCGCGCCGGAGGGCAAGCAGGGTCATGCGCAGCTGAACATGCGTGTCAACAATGCGCCGAGCGCGGTCAATGTCGACGACTTCGTCGCGTCGGTGCGCAAGGAGGCGCCCCTGGACACCGCCACGCTGTCACCGACGCCCGAGGTAACGCTGCCGGCGAAGGCGCCGGACCAGGTGATCGATGCCCGCCTGACTGGCCCCGTCAACGGCTACACCTGGCCGGTCAACGGCAGGCTGTACAACCCACCGAACGACGGAGTGCCGGTGAAGCCGAACCAGCGGGTCCGGATCCGGTTCATCAACGAGTCGATGATGTTCCACCCGTTCCACCTACACGGCCACACGTTCCAGGTAACGAACAACAACGTTGCGAAGGCCCGCAAGGACACCGTGCTGGTGCCACCCAAGACGACCGTGGAAGTCGACTTCGACACGAACAATCCGGGCAAATGGATCAGCCACTGCCACAACACCTATCACCTCGAGGCGGGTATGGCGTTCTTCGTGCAGTACTCGGGCTGAGGACTACTTCAGCAGCGCTCGCGACATGACGACGCGCTGAATCTGGTTGGTGCCCTCGTAGATCTGGGTTATCTTGGCGTCGCGCATGAACCGCTCGACGGGGAAGTCGGTGGTGTAGCCGTAGCCGCCGAACAGCTGCACGGCGTCGGTGGTCACCTCCATTGCGACGTCCGACGCGAAGCACTTCGACGCCGACGAGATGAACCCGAGGTTGGGTTCACCGCGTTCGGCACGGGCGGCGGCGGTGTACACCATCAGCCTTGCGGCCTCCAGCTTCATCGCCATATCGGCCAGCATGAACTGCACGGCCTGAAAATCGGCGATTGCCTTGCCGAACTGCTTGCGCTCCTTGACATATGCGATCGCCGCATCCAGCGCGCCCTGCGCGATGCCCACCGCCTGCGCGCCGATCGTCGGCCGGGTGTGGTCCAGCGTCGCCAGTGCGGTCTTGAAACCAGTGCCCGGGTCACCGATGATCCGGTCGCCAGGAATGCGGCAGTCCTCGAAGTACAGCTCGGTGGTGGGCGACCCCTTGATGCCCATCTTGTGCTCCTTGGCGCCCACCACGAAGCCGGGATCGTCCTTGTGCACGACGAACGCCGAGATGCCGTTGGCGCCCTTGTCCGGATCGGTCACTGCCATCACCGTGTACCACGTCGAGTGGCCGCCGTTGGAGATCCAGCACTTGGCGCCGTTGAGCACCCACTCGTCGCCCTGCTGGCGTGCGCGGGTCCGCATCGACGCCGCGTCGCTGCCGGCTTCGCGCTCGGACAGCGCGTACGACGCGACGGCCTCACCGGCGGCGATCGTCGGCAAGACCTGCTTCTTGAGTTCCTCGGAGCCGCGCATCAGCAGGCCCATCGTGCCCAGCTTGTTGCAAATCGGGATCAGCGACGAGGACGCGCATACCCGCGCCACCTCTTCAATGACAATGCAGGCCGCCACCGAGTCGCCGCCCTCGCCCCCGTACTCCTCCGGGATGTGGACGGCGGCGAAGCCGGAAGACGTCAGCGCCGCTAGAGCCTCATCGGTGTACCGGGCCTTCTCGTCGACGTCGGCGGCGTATGGGGCGATCTCCTTTTCGCAAAGGTCACGCAGCACTGCACGCAGTTCGTTGTGTTCGTCGGCGAGCTTGAAAACGTCAAACGACGGGTTACCGATGGCCATGGCGACTCCTTGCTACTCGCCGGTAACCTTACCTTTCCTGCTTCGTGCGCAGGAATGACTCCTGCTCGGGCCGCGGCCCGATCGGTGTTGGCTCGAGGAACGGTCAAGCGTGGCCGAGTGCGACCGCAGCCGAAACCTTCTTTTGCGCTGTGCCGCGTTGCGTCTGTTGCCAGCCTACGGCCTGAGCAGGCGGTTTCGCAGCGCCGCATCCTTTTGCAGCACCATGTCGGCCAAGTTGCTCTGAAATTCCGCCATCCGCGTGCGAAGCGCGGCATCCGACGCGCCGAGGATGCGCACCGCGAGCAATCCGGCGTTGCGGGCGCCGCCGATCGACACCGTGGCGACCGGCACGCCCGCGGGCATCTGCACGATCGACAGCAGCGAGTCCAGGCCGTCGAGCTTGGCCAGCGGCACCGGCACCCCGATCACCGGCAGCGGCGTCGCCGAAGCCACCATGCCGGGAAGGTGTGCCGCGCCGCCCGCGCCGGCAATGATCACCTCAATGCCACGCCCGGCGGCGCTCTGCGCGTAGTCGAACATGCGGCCCGGAGTGCGATGCGCGGACACCACGCCGACCTCGAACGGCACGTCGAATTCGACCAGCGCCTGTGCGGCGTCCTCCATCACCGACCAGTCGCTGTCGCTGCCCATGATCACGCCGACCCGCGGTTGGGGCGCATCAGTCATGGTCGGACTCTCCCCCTACGCTTCGCGTGGGTGGGCCCACCGCTTGCGAGGGGAGTGCCCCCACGAACGCGGCTCGTACCTCGCCGCTTGATCGTCGTCCGACTAGTCATGTTCACTCCATCCGTCGGTCCACTCGGCGTGCGACAACCAGTGTGCGGCCCGGGTCGCACGTTCCCGCACATCTCCGACGTACGCGTCGTCGGC
>DASQCE010000013.1:0-2843 GCA_035634855.1 Mycobacterium sp. | reverse complement strand
TGAAGGAGGCAATCTGCAAGGGCACGCTGTGGGGACTCCGCCGCGAGGCCCGCAAGCCTGGCTCAACCTTCGTGGTCAGGGGCGGCAAGCGTCTCGAGCAGCCGGTGTTTCAGCCGCAGGTGGTCACGGAATCGTGACCCTTACAGGACCGAGCGCCGACTCGGCCGGCGGCGAACACGCCGAGCGGTTCACCCATCTGCGGCCGCTGCTGTTCACGATCGTCTACGAAATCCTCGGCTCGGCAACCGAATCCGACGACGTGCTGCAGGACAGTTATCTGCGGTGGGCCGAGGTGGACCTGGCGACGGTGCGCGACACCAAGTCGTATCTGGCGCAACTGGTTACCCGTCAGGCGCTCAACGCCCTACGGGCCAGCACGCGCCGTCGCGAGGATTACATCGGCCCGTGGCTACCCGAACCGCTGCTGCTCGACGAGCGCGACGCCTCGGCCGACGTCGTGCTCGCCGAGTCGGTGTCAATGGCGATGCTGGTGCTGCTCGAGACGCTGACGCCCGATGAGCGGGCAGTGTTCGTCCTGCGCGAGGTGTTCGGCTTCGACTACGACGAAATCGCCGGAGCGGTAAGCAAATCCACGGCGACAGTGCGCCAGGTCGCACACCGCGCCCGCGAGCATGTGCATGCGCGGCGCAAGCGGTTCGAACCCGTCGACGCCGCCAGGACGGCGGAGATCACCGAGCAGTTCATGACCGCCGCGGCCACTGGAGATATGGAAGGGCTGCTGTCGATGCTCGCGCCAGACGCCACATGGACGGCCGACAGCGGTGGCAAGGCCAGCGCGGCCCGCCGCCCGGTAGTGGGCGCGGACAGGGTTGCCAAGGCGATCATCGGCATCTTCCGGCTCGGCCAGAAGCTGCCGGACGTGCGGATCCAAACGGCGGTGTACAACAGCGCACCTGCGGTGATCGTCTACAGCGCCGACCACTTGGAGGGCGTCTTCCTGATCGAGGTCATCGACGGCAAGATCACGCACTTTTATGCCATGCGAAACCCGGACAAGCTGGCAGGGATCACGATTCCGCGGACAATCTCCCGCTGACGTGATGCGCGTCACGTCATGTCAGGATTCGGCCATCCGCGGTGTCTAGAGGACATGACTAATCACAACAACAACAACACCACCACCAAGGTCGTCGTCATCGGCGGCGGCTATGCAGGAACTGTGGCGGCCAACCATCTGCGTGTGCGCGCCGACGTCGACATCACCCTCGTCAACCCCCGCCCAAAATTCGTCGAGCGGATACGGCTGCACCAGTTCGCGGCGGGCAACTACGACCCTACGGTCGACTACGGCACGCTGCTCGGCGAGGACGTCCGGCTGGTCGTGGACAGCGCCACCCGCATCGACATTCCCTCACGCACGGTGCAGCTGACGTCGGGACGCGCGCTGGACTACGACTACATCATCTACGCGGTCGGCAGCACCGGCACGACGCCGTCGACAGTGCCCGGCGCGACCGAATTCGCCCATCCCATAGCAGAACTGGAGTACGCGCAGTGGTTGCGCGACAGCCTGGACGAGCTCGACCCAGATGCGTGGGTCACTGTCGTCGGTGCCGGATTGACCGGCACGGAAACGGCCGCGGAGCTGGCCGAGCAGGGGCACAAGGTCACGCTGGTCTGCGGCGGTCGATTGACTCCGTCGTTTTCAGAGCCGGGTCGTCGGTCCGTCGCCAAGTGGCTGGCCAAACTTGGTGTCACCGTCCTCGAGGCCGACGTCGTCGTTGAGGTCCAGCCGGACTCGGTGGTGTTCGCCGACGGTGCGGTGCGTCCGAGCGCGCTGACCATCTGGACGACCGGATTCGGCGTTCCGGAGCTCGCCGCGAACAGCGGGCTGCGCACTGACACGCTCGGCAGGCTCCTCACTGACGAGACGCTCACCAGCGTCGATGACGAACGCATCGTCGCGGCCGGCGATGCGGCGGCACCGTCCGGCCAGGCCCTCCGGATGAGCTGTCAGGCCGCCGGACCGCTCGGCGTTCAGGCCGGCAACACGGTGCTGAGCCGGATCGCCGGAACCAAGCCGGGCGTCATCGACCAAGCCTTCTTGGGATCGAGCCTCAGCCTGGGCCGGCGCGCGGCCACGCTTCAATGGGCCCGCAAGGATGACAGTTCGCTGAACTTCTACATCGGCGGCCGCATTGGCGCGGTGATCAAGGAGGCGGCCTGCAAAGCAGCCCTGTGGGGATCCGGATCGAAGCCCGCAAGCCCGGCTCGCTTTTCTGGGCAAAGGGCGGCAAGCGTCCCGCGCAGCCGGTGTTCGAGGTGGTCACGAACCCGTGACCACCGAAGGCCCGATCGCCGGCTCGGCCGGCGGCGAGCATGCCGAGCGGTTCACAGTGTTGCGGCCGCTGTTGTTCACGATCGTCTACGAGATCCTCGGTTCGGCAACGGAATCCGACGACGTGCTGCAGGACAGCTATCTGCGCTGGGCCGACGTGGACCTCACGGCAGTGCGGGACACCAAGGCGTATCTGGCGCAGCTGGTGACCCGCCAGGCGCTCAACGCGCTGCGGGCCACTGCCCGAAGGCGTGAAGATTATGTCGGCCCGTGGCTACCCGAGCCGCTGTTGCTGGACGATCGCGACGCTTCGGCCGATGTCGTGCTCGCCGAGTCGGTGTCAATGGCCATGCTGGTGTTGCTCGAGACGCTCAGTCCCGACGAGCGCGCCGTGTTCGTGCTGCGGGACGTATTCGGCTTCGACTACGACGAAATCGCCGGCGCGGTTGGCAAATCTGCGGCGGCGGTGCACCAGACGGCACATCGCGCCCGCGAGCATGTGCACGCGCGACGCAAGCGGTTCGAACCCGTCGACCCCACGCAG
>DASQCE010000012.1:0-13153 GCA_035634855.1 Mycobacterium sp. | reverse complement strand
CCGGTGATGATGTCGGCTTTCTGCTGGATGGAACGGGGTCGCAGCATTGTCGCGGTGACGCTGGCCCCTTTGAATATCAACTGGCCGAGGTTCAACGGGGTAGGGCTGAGGTTGCCGCCGATGATGACCAAGTGGCCGTCGGTTGCCAGGCAGTTCAGGTTGCGGTCGAGGTAATCGGCGCCGACCACATCGAGGATGGCATCGACGCCGCGGCCGTCGGTGGCTGCCAGGGTGGCTGCGACGAAGTCGTCGGTGCGGTAGTTGATTGCCGTCGATGCGCCCAGGCTCTGGCCGATTTGGGTCTTGGCGTCGCTGCCGGCGGTGGTGATGACTGTTGCTCCGATGGCGGTGGCCCATTGGATGGCGAACGTGCCGATGCTGCCGCCGGCGCCGTGGATCAGGACGGTTTGGCCGGCGCGGAGTCCGGCGATCATGGCGAGGTTGAAGTAGACGGTGCACGCGGCTTCGGGCAGGACGGACGCCTCGGTGACGCTGAGCCCGGTGGGCAGTGGCAGCAGCTGCGAGGACGCCACCGCGACCTCGTCGGCGTAGCCGCCGCCGGCTAGCAGTGCGCAGACCCGGTCGCCGACCGACCAATCGGTGACGTCGTCGCCGATCGAGGTGATGTGGCCGGCGCATTCCAGGCCCAGGATCTTGGGCGCCTCGGGAGGGACGGGATAGGCGCCGCGGCGCTGCATGATGTCGGCGTTGTTCACCCCGGCGGCTTCTACCGCGATGACGACTTCGTGCGACTTGGGCCGGAGTGGGTTCACTGCGCGCCACTGGAGCACGTCCGGCGGTCCCGGCTGGTCGAAAACGATTGCATTGGGCAACGTTCAGGTCCTTTCGCTGTCTTAGGTGGTCTTCGTCGGGGCTGGTCTGGAGTGGCGGTTGGTTGCCCGCGACATCCGGTGAGCGGTTGCGGTGCGTTGACGCGGTGTCATCGGTGGTGTGTTGGGCGGGTGAAGGGTGCACCGTCGAAGTGTTCGTGGGTGACGGTTTCTTCGACGGTTTGTCGCCGTAGTTTGGTCAGTTGGCGGGTTGCTGAGCAGCTGTCGCATCTGCGCCTCCTGGGGGATGGCCATGGACGTGAGGTTGCCGCCGTAACCTTCGTTGCGGGCGGCCATAAGTATGTTCCACACCAGGGGATAGACCGACGCCCCGCTGACCAGGCCGATGCGGTCCAGGTTTTGGTCGAGGGCCGCCACGACTTCCAATTCAACCGAGACGACCAGCACGACTGGGGCTTGGATCAACGGGGTAATGAAGCTGTCCGGCGGGTCGGTGTTGTCCATGGTTTCGGGCGCCACGCTACTGGGATGTACCGGTTCGAGGGGTTTTCGCCGGCCATCAGCTGGGCGATGTATCGGCGGGCGGCGGGGATGCCGAGTTCGGCGAGTCGCTGCTGCGTTTGGGCATCACGCACCACGGTGATGTGGGTTCCCTGCCTGTTGCCCCCGCTGGGGGCGAAGCGTGCGTTGTCGAGGATCCGGTAGAGCGTGTCGTCGGGCAGCGGTTAATCGGTGAATTCACGAACCGCGTGGGTGGTTCGCATGACGTCGTAGAGGTTCATGATGATCATCTCCTTGCCGTGTGTCGCGTCGGCGTGTCCGCGTCGGGTGTGGCGGTGTGGTGCCTGAAACGGCGATTGCGGCCTATTGCGTTCGGGTCATTCAGGATTCAGCTGCGGTTGGTGTAGCAGCCGGACTCGATCTCGGTGAGGCGTCGGTTCGCCTCGGCGACCATCCCACAAGGTGTTGCGTCTTTCTTGAGCAGAGCCGTTTATTCAGACAAAGGCTGGTGCCCGTACTGACGCCGGTTGGCGGCGTGTAACGGGCCTGCAGTCGTTGCAGCACGTTATCCGGCAGGTGTCGCGTCAGGAGCAGCCCGGCTCGGGCACCGGCACCCAGATCGAGCATCTGGGGCGCAGTTTTGATCTGCCCTCGATCATTGCTCTCGCCCGCCAGCACGGCCGCGGCGTGCACCTCGGCAACGGTGCAACCCGGCAGGGCCGTAGACCAGTCCGGGTCGCACGACGACGCCGCGCACGCCGCGGGCCGCGGCACGGACTCCTTCGATGACGATGACGACGATCCCTTCGATCCGACCGAGTTCATCGACGAGGACGACGAGTTTTGACCTCCGCAGCCCCGCAGTCACCGAGGGCGATGGGGACCGCTGCCGATGGGGACGGGCCGATCGCGGTCTGAAACGTCGTCACCACCGTCTCCGACAACGACATCAGCGCCCACAGCGGCTGGCATACTGCGGACGGCCGCAGACTGGTTCCGAGCAACCCCTGCAGAGCCCGACCCCACGAACCACCCTAGATCCATCGAAATCCGTTGGCGCTAAACCCTATAGTCCCACGAAAGACACGTATAGCGTTTTAATCGCTATGGGACACAGCCCGATTCAGCTTCTTGCGCATCATGTAAGGTTTTGCGCTCAGCTTTCGGGCAGCCCCGCGCCCAGCCCGAAGGGCAGCGCGGTGAGCAGACCACGCGCAGCCGGCTGCGTTGAAGGGGGGTAGGCGTTTTCGGCCACCTGCTCGAGTGCGGCGCTCACCGAGCCGGTGACACCGCTGGGGGCGGAGCCCACGCAGGGTTCGCGTGCGTGGTCGACAATCAGATTGGCCAACACGAAGGGCGGTGGCGCACGTGATTTGCGCTGCACGCCACTCAAGACGAGCCCGGTCAGGGCCGGGCTCGGTAGCGGGTGAGCCGAGGGAAGGTGTGGTGCGAGACGCCGAATTGTGGTCGGCGGCTGTGGTTTTGATTAGATGACCGACCTCACAAAGTGGGCGGGCTTCGTCTGGGGCGTAGCTGACGAAATGAACTGGGGCTAGCCGTGGGTGGCTCCGCGGTGGAGGCAAGGGGCCGCCGACGCCTCAACGTCCTGTGGGCGATGCTGCGCGACCACGCCGTCTACCAACTCTCAATCACTACTGCGGCGGCTTGACAACGCCATTGAAAATCTCTGGGGAGGAAGGTCTTGACCTAGTTCAGGCCCGGCTTTTCGAACTTCGTCGTCCCCAGGCCGATGACGTAACCCTTGTTCGCCAGACCCAATCCCTTCGCCGCACTGAGCCACGAGAAACATACCGCCGGAAAGGGGTGCGGGGGCCCGCCGCGGCAGCGAGCCCCCGCGTGCGGAGGTGGTCCTAGGCGAACAGCACCTCGTAGCTAGGGCAGTAGGCCTCCACCGAGGCCACCACTATGGTGGCCGCCTGGTTGACGGAGAGGTCGTTGAGGGACAGGAGCTCGATGGCGATGTCCTCCGGCGCGTAGCCCGCGTCCAGGGCTTCGCACACGGCGTGGGCGTTCGACACCGCCACGCTCGCGTCGTCGTACGTGATGCCGGCACTCTGGATGTCGGTGAGGAATGCGTCGTCCGCCGTAGTGAGCGCGCTGGCGGTGCCGGAGGTGGCCAGCGCGGCGAGGCCGAGGGTGGCACCGGTGACGGCGGTGGCGGCAATCTTGGTGATGCGGTGAGCAAACATTGTGGATTCCTTCGTGATGTCGGTGTGGTCCGGCTGTTGTTCCGGGTGACATCAGAATCCGATGGGCGCCTTGCTGGAATCTTGCGTGATTCTTGGCGCCCACAGCGGCCCATAGGAGGCGGCTTTCAGGCGTACTTCGACCACCATTTGTGCAGGTCGTCGTGGTTCGGCCCCTGCACATCGCCGAGCAGCAGGGCGGATTCGTGGGTCCACGCTAGATTAGGTTTGTTGTCGTAGGTGCCGCACGCAAGTTGACCCTCGACCTTGTCCGGTGTGGCGTTGTAATGCCAAGTGGTCGGCGAGTCCACCGTGCCGCCCGGGCATTGCAGCAACTGCGAGTCCGCCTCGACGTTCTGTTGGAATTGGTTATTCAGACTGGCTAGGTCGGCGAACAGCGTGTAGCGCGCCGCCGTCGGGCCGCCGGTCGTTTTGGTTGACCCGCAAGCCACGGTGGCCAGCGCGCCGGTGACTGGTGGATGCACTGGCTCGCATGCCGTCTCGCTGTAGTCCTTGGGCAGCAGCCCGAGCAACTTCGCGTCTGACGAATCGGGATCCAGTGTGGGCGAGGTCCCTGTGGTCCGTGTCGTGGTCTCGGTGGGTTCGGTTGTGGTTGTGGTGGTCGGCATGGCCGGTGCCGACGGCTCCGGTTTGACGGCCCACCAGATGCCGAGACCGCCCAGCGCGACGGCGAACACCCCGCCCGCGGCGGCCACTGGGATCCACAGGTTGCGTTTGCGCGGAGCGGCTTTGGGCAGCGGGCCGGATGGCGGGGCGGTCCAGGCCGCTCCGCCGGGCCTGCCGGGTGGTGGCGAGTAGAAGGCTGCCACCGGTCTCGCCCCTGACGGCGGGGTATGCGCCGCGACGTGCGGCGGGGTGGGCGGCGCTGGACGGGGGGTGGGGGCCGGGGTGGCGGGCAGGGTGGGGGGCGCTGGACCGCTGCTCGGACTGACGGCGGTCGCAATCTGACCCGGAAGTGTAGCTGCCGCGCTGCGCTCCAGGATGGTCGCCGCCTGGTCCTGATCGCGGGAGGTCAGCGCGTCGTTGGCAGCCTGGGCCAGATCACCGGCGCTGGCATAGCGATCGTCGGGTTTCTTGGCCATGCCCCGCGCGATGACGTCGTCGAACGCCTTAGGAATGCCCGGGCGCATTTCGCTGGGCCGCGGAGTGGGCTCCATCAGGTGGGCTGTGATGATCACGCTGACACTGTCGCCGGGATAGGGCTGCGACCCGACCAGGCACTCGTGCAGCACGCAGGCCAACGCGTAGATGTCGGCGCGGTATGTCACCTCGGCGTTGGTGAACCGCTCCGGGGCCATGTAGGCGTAGGTCCCAACCGCGGTGCCGAGTTCGGTGAGCCTTTCGTCGGTGGCCGCATTGGCGATGCCGAAGTCCACGAGGTAGACGAAGTCGTCGCGGGTGATCAGGATGTTCTCCGGCTTGACGTCGCGGTGTATCACACCGGCTTCGTGCGCGGCATCCAGCGCCGAGGCGACCTGGCGCACGATTGCCACCGCTCGGGCGGGCGCAATCGGGCCGAACCGCTTCAGCATCTTGCGGAGATCGGTGCCGTTGATCATCCGCATGTCGACATAGAGCAGCCCGTCGATCTCGCCGTAGTCGTGGATCGGCACCACGTGCGGTTCCTGCAGCCTCCCGGCGGAATGGGCCTCCCGCTGCAGGCGCTTGCGGAACACGGGGTCGTGAGACACCGATTCGGGCAGCAGTTTCAACGCCACGATGCGGTCCTTGACGGTGTCCTCGGCCTCGTAGACCTCGCCCATGCCGCCCTTGCCTAGCAACCGCATCAGGTGATAGCGGCCGATGCGGGAACCCACACGTGATTCCCGCTCGGGTTCGCTCATCGCCCACTCCTCCGACGCTGGCAGCTAATACCCTAATGCCTTCGCAGGTCGGCCAAAGGGGAAACTGTTCGCCAGCATCGGGTTATGGCGACGACGCAATGGATCAGGAGGTTTCAACCGTGACGACCATCGTGTTGTCGCTCGTGGCCCACGCCGCGGCGAAGGTTTCGATTGTCACCTGCTCGTCCCTGCCGTCCTTGATGCCACTGTCGTTGAGGTGCACCACGCCTTCGGTCGTGTCGATGCCGGTAACGACGACCGCGTGGTCGGCATGCGTGCGGTCGCCGGCTACGTCCCAGATGGTTTCGGCGTTGACGCCGACGATCACCTTGTGCCCGTCATCGAGGTAGCCGCCCAGTGCGTCCAGACCGGTGGGGGTGCCGCCGGGCTGATCCGCGAGCTCCTCATCGGTGATGACAGCGGTGATGCCGAACTGGTCCAGCAACACCACGATGTCACGCGGATCGGTGCCCAGCCCGGAATTGGGATCAGTAACGTCGGCGGGCTTGATGTAGATCGAGCCGGGATGAGTCTGGCTGGGGGTGTTCTCCGCCACGTTGATGATCTTCCGCTCGGACACCATTTCACCGCTGAGCTGGCCGACCACGTCGGCGACCGCCATCAGCCCGCAGTCGTCGTAGTGTTGCGGCAGCCAGTACTGCGCCGCCGCGTCGGGATCGCCGTACAACTCCGCGCTGGCCGTGCTGGCCAAGCCAATCGACCCCGCCAGCGCTGCTGCTCCGACCATCGCGGCGAGCGCGGTCCTGCTGGCGGTCTTCTTGATCCGGGTGCCGAGGGTGATGCTCATCTTCTTCCTTACGTGGGGCCGCCGTGGCGGCGTGGAGGGGATGAGCTCAGGTTCGGAGGCGGCCCTTTTCGGAATCTGGATAAATCCTTGACGCCGTCTTGGCGTGCCCTAGTCAGGGATCGACGATCGGTTCACCTACGGCCGAGCCCGCTATGTTGGCTAACTCGGCCCGGTCCCCGCACAGGAGGGCGACAGAAGTACTAGCCCCGGGGTTGGATTTCGAAGGTGAACTCGTGATTGCAGATGCGGATGTGGTCACCATCGTTCAGCGCGACGGGACCGCGAATCCGCTGGTGTTGCACGTAAACTCCGTTGGCCGACCGGGTATCGAACATCACGAAATTGATGCCGGTATCAATGATGGCGGCGTGGTGGCGGCTGACATTGGGGTCGTCCAGAACGATGTCGTTATCGCTAACCCGCCCAATGTGCGTTGCGGCTGCCCGCAGCGGGTGCGCCCGCCCTGCGGTATCACGCAGCTGGGCGACGGCGGAGTTGGCGTTGACCGCGGTGCGCTGGTCGATGCGCGTTACAGTGCCGACGGCGGTGGTTTGGGCCGCCTGCTTGACGTCCAAGGACTCCTGGCGCAGGATCCGCTCGTAGAGTGCCCTTACGGTAGGCCCGGGATCGATCCCGAGATCGTCGGCGAGCGTGGCTTTCAATCGCCGGTAGGCGTCGAGGGCATCGGATTGTCGTTCCGCCAGATAGTAGGCGGTGATCAGCTGCGTCCACAGTGGTTCGTGGTATACGTGTTCGGCGGTCAACGCCTCGAGCTCGCCAATGACGGCATAGCTTCGCCCACAGGCGATTTCGGCTTCCGCCCTGGCGGTATGCGCAACCAACTTGTCCTCGATGAGCGCGGCGGCGTACGCGTAGGCGAACTGAAAGTCCCTCCGCAGGTCGTCGAGGACCGGTCCGCGCCACTCGGCGAGTGCTGCTGACATGTGGCGACTGGCCTTTTCGAATCGGCCGGCCGCGGCGGCCTGTACCCCCGCGGTCTTCTCGACGACGAATCTCGCGATATCACAGCCCATTTCGTAAACCGTGAGCCGATATCCCGGCGGCATTCTGACCAGGTGCTTGCTAGGGTCGACACCTGCGTTGTCGAGGATTTTGCGCAAGTTGGAGATATAGGAGTGCAGGCTTGCCTGCGCCGCCGCCGGTGGCCATTGCTCCCAGGCCGCCTCGATCAAGGCCTGGGTGGCGACCGGCCTGTTGCGGTTGATCACCAGCATGGCCAACACCGCCCTTTGTTTGGGCGTGCCCAAGATCAGGGGTATGCCGTCGACCGTCACCTGCAACGGCCCCAGCACACCGAAGTCGAGCGCTTTCTCCGCCATCGGCTTTATTTTGACGCCTAACCGGCGAGGAGACGCGAGATCGCCCGACATGGCGAAATCCGCCGTCGTGCCGGACGGCCTCACCGAACGGAACGCGAGCGCGCGATCCACCCGCACGTCCTCACGCTGGCGATGATCTCGGTGAACACCTCGAGGCCGCCGGTGACCTATGCGGGCTGGCTGGATGACTCCAAGAACTTTTCGAGAATCCGTCAAGGCGATTTTCCGAGGCTGGCGTCAGCTCACAAGGCGGCTATCGCCAGCCCGAACCCGACCAGCTCCGGAGGAAAAGAAATGACCATCGAACTGCCAGCAGTCGAGGAGCGCGCCTCTCATCGGCCTCTTGGCCCTCCCGAGGTGCGCGACTCTCGTCGACCTCTTGTTCCCCGTGTTGGGCCGGAGGATGGGGAGCGCGACTCCCATCGACCGCCTGGGCCTCCGGCTGGACCGCCGCCCGATGTGTGGGTTTACAAGGGCCGCGCCTACGACCTGAGCGACTGGATCTCCAAGCACCCGGGCGGGGCCTTCTTCATTGGGCGAACGAAAAATCGCGACATCACCTCGATTATCCAGGCGTACCACAAAAACCCGGAGGCAATCGAAAGGGTGCTCGAGCGGTACGCCCTGGACCGCGAAGCACGTCCCGAGGACGTTCACCCGAAGTGCAACGCACCGGAATTCCTATTCAAGGAAGACTTCAACAGCTGGCGGGACACCCCGAGGTACCGGTTCGACAACAAGGACGATCTGCTCCATCGGGTGAAGGCGCGACTGAAGGATCCTGCGCTGGCCGCGCGCATCAAGAAGATGGACAAGATCTTCAACATGGTGGTCGTGGGTTTGGCCGTCGCGTATGTCGCGGTTCAGGGTCTGCGGCTGGCCGAACCGGGTTGGATGCCGCTGCCGCTCTTCGTGATCGCGATGGTGCTGCTGCGCTGTTCCCTGGCCGGGTTCGGTCATTATGCGATCCACCGCAGGCAAAAGGGCCTCACCAGGCTCTTCGCGAACGCCTTCGACATCAACTATGTCGCACTGGGCTTGGTGACCGCCGACGGACACACCCTGCTGCACCATCCCCACACCCAGAGTGAAGTCGACATCAAGAAGAACGTCTTCACGATGATGATGCGGCTGCCCCGCTTGCTTCGGATACCGGTTCACACCATTCACAAGTTTGGGCACATGGTCACGGGCATGCCCGTCCGGATACTCGATGTCGTCAGGATCACGCGCAAGATCGGCGTCAAGGAGGTCTACGGAACCTGGCGCAACGCCATCGCGCACATCATCGGGTCGGCCGGCCTGCGCGTGCTGCTCATCGGCGAACTGGTGGCCTTCTTACTGGCCGGTGAGTTCTGGGCCTGGGCGCTGCAATTCGTGGCGACGCTGTGGGTCAGCACATTTTTGATCGTCTCGAGCCATGACTTCGAGGACGACAGCGACGAGGAACTTGCCACCGACAACGACGACTGGGGCATACATCAACTGACGGAGGCTCACGACCTGAAGGTGGTCGGAAATCGCTACGTCGACTGCTTCCTGTCAGCCGGCCTGAGTTCGCACCGCGCGCACCATGTGCTGCCGTATCAGCGGAGCGGATTCGCCAACATTGCGACCGAAGACGTGCTGCGCGAAGAGGCGGCGAGATTCGGTCTCGAGTGGCTTCCCGCAAAGAGTTTCGTCACCGATCGACTTCCGAAGCTCTGCCGCACCTATCTCCTGTCGCCCTCCCGACAAGCGGAGGAGCAACAGTGGGGGTTCATCCGCGAACACAGCTCACCGAAGGCTTGGAAAGCCAGCATCACCTACGCGGCTTCCGGATTCGCCGGACTCGGTTCTGTGTGAGCTCTTGCAGCCGCTGGGCGATTTGACCTAGTCGGCAAGGAAATTCGGATCGTGCAAGGACGGGCGGCTGTCCTTCCCTCAGGTGCGCTCCGATCAGGCGCCGCGTCGACGTTTCGAGAGGTCTCTACTGCCTCGTAGCGCCTGGGGCGCAGTGGGTTTCATACAACTAAATACATTTCCACTGCCAAGAATCCATTGAGGATTCGCCGAGGCTGTGAAACGACAATGAAAGCAGCACAAGGAAAGTCGCGGACCATCGGCGATCGAATATCGATCAGCAGTGCCGCCAAACCATTTTGAAAGGAGAAGTGCCATGTTTGTCACCACTGATGAGGTGCAGATTGGGAGCCAAGGCGGCGGCGGCCAAGCGCTCGGCCTTGCCCAGATGCCACCCGCGCCGCCGACCACGGTGGCGGTGATCGAGAGCATCGCGACGGGCACGCCGAGCCGGGTCGTGGATCAGTCCGAGGCTGCCGATCAGATCGCTGCCCTGTTCAGTAATCCCGAACAGCGGGAGCGTATTTCGCGGTTGTACCGGAAGACGATGATTGGCACCCGCCGGATGGCGGTTGATCCGCTCGATCCCGAATTCGATGCGATGAGGCGCAAGGCGGGAACGATCCGGGATCGGATGAACCTGTTCTACCGCCACGCGGTTCCGCTGGCGGTCGACGTGGCCGGGCGCGCCCTGGCCCCCATCGAAGATCCGGCCACGGAAATCGGACTGCTGGTCTTTGTCACCAGTACCGGTTTCATCGCTCCAGGCGTCGATGTGGCGATCGTCAAGCAACTCGGCCTGTCGCCGTCGGTTTCGCGTGTCGTGGTGAACTTCATGGGATGTGCGGCCGCGATGAACGGCATCCGCACTGCCACGGATTTTGTTCGTGCCAACCCCGCCAAAAAGGCCATGGTGGTGTGCATCGAGCTGTGCTCGGTGAACGCCGTTTTCGCCGAGGATATCAACGACGTCATCATTCACAGCCTCTTCGGCGATGGATGCGGGGCGGTCGTCATCGGGGCCAGCCAGAGCCAGCACCCGCTGGAGGCCGGCAAGGTGGTGATCCGCAATAGTTTCAGCCAGCTGCTCGATGACGCCGAAGACGGCATCGTGCTCGGCGTCAATCACAACGGCATCACCTGCGAGCTGTCCGAGAATCTCCCCAAGTACATCTACGACGGCGTCGATCCCGCGATAACAGGGGTGTTGCGGGAAAACGGATTACAGAAATCAGACGTCGATCTGTGGGCGATCCATCCCGGTGGACCCAAGATCATCCTCGAATCGGCGCGATCACTGGGGATCCCCGTGGAGGCGGCGGCGCCGAGCTGGGACGTGCTTGCCCGGTTCGGAAACATGCTGAGCGTGTCGCTGATCTTTGTCCTGCAACTCATGGGGGAGCAGGCAGAGACGACGAAGGACATCTCGACAGGTGTGGCGTTCTCGTTCGCACCCGGCGTGGCGGTCGAAGGAATGGTCTTCGACATCGTCCACGGCTGATCACAAACACCATCACGACCAACATCACAACGAACATCACGACGAATTAGGAAGGCTCACAACAATGCAACTCACCAGGTTCTTATTCTCGATCTCATGGACGCGGATCGTGGCCGTCTTCGCCACCGGCCTCATCTGCGGCGTCGCCAACACCTACCTGCTGACACTGATCAGCGGTGTGGTGTCACCGGAGGCCCAGCATGGCGCGACCCTCCAGCGCTTTGCCCTGACGGGGTCGGTCGCGCTGGTCGGTGCTGTGCTGTCACAGGTGCTGCTGATCCGCCTCACTCAGACCGCGATCTACCAACTGCGGGAAGGGTTGAGCTCCAGGGTCGTCTCGGCCCCGCTGGAGCATCTGGAACGGCTGGGTATGCACCGGCTGATCGCGACCTTGACCGAAGATGTGCGCTCCCTGTCGCAAGCGGTGACGGCCATCCCGAACATCTGCATCGATCTGACCACGATCGTGGGGTCGCTCGTCTTCCTCGCCGCGGTATCCGGCCCGCTTTTCGCCGTGACGATTGCGGGGACATTGATGGGTATCGCCAGCGTCGAGACGATTCTGCGGCGGGTGCGACGCATCTACCGCCAGGCGCGCGAGAACGAGGACGCATTATTGCGGTCGTTCTCGGCCATGACGCTGGGTATCAAGGAACTCAAGCTGCATCGCAGCCGGCGTCGCGACTTCATGGATCGGCACCTGCTCGAGTCGGCCCGCACGCTGCGGAGCCAGAACGTAACAGCGGGATCCTGGTTCTCGGCCGCTCAGGGATTCGGGCAGCTTCTTCAGCTCGCCACCATGGGTGTCATCCTGTTCGTCATCGCCGCGGCGCTTCAGCTGCCGAGGGATATCATGGTCAGCTATCTCCTGGTGACGATGTTCCTGTCGATGCCGATGCAGAACTTCATGCACCGACTCCCGGACCTGCTGCGCGGTGACGTGGCGCTGGCCAAGATCCGCGCGCTGAACCTGTCGATGGAGACCCCGCAGGATGAAGAGCGGCTGCCCTACATCGAGCGTCCGGCTGCAAGCTATGCCCGGCTGGAGCTGAGCAGAGTCAGCTATGCCTATCAGACTGAGATGGGCCCGTCGGTCCCGCAAGGTCCGGGCGCGCCCCCGGGGGAACCGCCGATCGATGGCCCCCATCCTCGGCGCAACCGCGGCGACGGCAAGACGGGCCGGCCGCTGCCGCCGGGACCGCGTCCACATGTGCAAGGTGGCGGATCTGGGTTCCGGCTCGGCCCGGTGGACCTGACCTTTGAGCCGGGGCGGATCACCTTCATCGTTGGTGGCAACGGAAGCGGGAAATCCACTCTGGCCAAGCTGATCACCGGTTTGTACGCGCCGGAGAGCGGGTTCCTCGTTCTCAACGGCGAAAAGATCGACCACGGCAACATCGAGTGGTTCCGGCAGAATTGCTCGGCCATCTTCACCGACTTTCATCTGTTCGATGACTACCTGGGATTCGACCGGGCCGGAATAGACGACGAGGTGCGCCACTACCTCCACCAGTTGCAGATCGCGCACAAGGTGACCGTGCAGGACGGGCGGCTGTCCACGGTTGCGCTGTCGCAGGGCCAACGCAAACGGCTGGCCCTGTTGACCGCCCTACTCGAAGACCGGCCGATCTATCTGTTCGACGAATGGGCCGCCGACCAGGAGCCACGGTTCCGCGAGGTGTTCTACAAGGAACTGCTCCCCGGCCTCAAGCGGCGAGGGAAGACCGTCATCGTGATCACCCACGACGATCGCTATTTCGGTTGTGCCGACCAGCTCGTCAAGCTCGACTTCGGCCAGATCGCGGCGGTGAAGTGATGGGCGCCCTGGCCCGCTTCGCGCGGCCGTGCGCACTCACCCAGCCGCCGGCTTCGATCAGTGCGGCCGCCCCCGAGGCGGTCGGTGGATCGGTTGACCCACGTGATCCGGTTTTGCGCCTTGGTACGTTCTTCGACGACGGCAGCGTCGAACCGCTGCACCCGCGCGACCGCTCGGGAGTGTTGGCGGCCGCGGGCACCGTCAACGGAGTGCGCACCATCGCGTTTTGCACCGACGGCACCGTCATGGGCGGGGCCATGGGCGTGGAGGGGTGCCGCCACATCGTGGATGCCTACGACACCGCCATTGCCGAGCAGAGCCCGATCGTGAGCATCTGGCATTCCGGCGGTGCCCGGCTGGCCGAGGGCGTGCGGGCACTGCACGCTGTCGGGCTGGTGTTCGAGGCCATGATCCGGGCGTCGGGCTACATCCCGCAGATCTCGGTGGTGGTTGGCTTCGCCGCCGGCGGCGCCGCCTACGGG
>DASQCE010000011.1:0-2100 GCA_035634855.1 Mycobacterium sp. | reverse complement strand
GACCATCGCCCTGGCGGCGGCGGCCGGACTAGCATCGACGGGCACCGTCTATGTCGGGGCCCGTAACCTGCTGAGCGGGCAAGCTGACCAGGCACGACGCGTTATACCCAAGTCATGGGACATCCCGCCGCGCGCCGACGGCGTCTACTCACCCGGCGGTGGTCCGGTCGAACGGTGGCATCGCGGGATGCCGTTCGATCTACACCTCATGATCTTCGGCGACTCCACCGCCGCCGGCTACGGCTGCGCGAGCGGCGACGAACTGCCCGGTGTGCTGATCGCGCGGGGGCTGGCTGAAGAATCCTGTAAGCGTGTGAGATTGAGCACAAAAGCGATCGTCGGCGCGACGTCCAAGGGTCTGTCGGGCCAGATCGACGCGATGTTCGTGGCGGGCCCACCGCCGGATGCGGCCGTGATCATGATCGGCGCCAACGACATCACCAAGCCGAACGGGGTCGGACCGTCGGCGCGCCGAGTGGGCCGGGCGGTGCGGCGGTTGCGCGGCAGCGGGGCCGTCGTCGTGGTGGGCACCTGCCCGGACTTCGGCGTCATCAGGACGATCCCGCAGCCGCTGCGCTGGGTGGCCCGCAGCCGCGGGTTGCGGCTGGCCCGTGCGCAGGCGTCTGCGGTCCGCTCGGGAGGCGGCGTCCCGGTTCCGTTCTCCGACCTGCTGGCTCCGCACTTCCGCAAGATGCCGGAAGTACTGTTCTCGCCCGACATGTTCCACCCGTCGGCCGCCGGATATGCCTTGGCGGCCAGCCAGTTGTTGCCTGCGCTCGGTAAAGCGTTGGGAGACTTCATCGGTCACCCGATGACCGAGGAGCCGTTGGAATCGCGATCGGCCGAAGGCGCTTCCCTGCTGACCCGGGTCGGCAACCTGAGCAGGCTGTGGAGTCGCTCGACTGGGGTCCCCGCGCCCGTCGTGGTGTAGGGGAGGGTGCCCGCGCCCATCGTGGTGCCCGCGAGCTAGGTTTCTCGTATTCACTTGCTACGAGGAGCCGTCATGACCGAAGCCGTCATCGTTTCGACCGCTCGTTCGCCGATCGGGCGCGCCGGTAAGGGTTCGCTGGTCGATATGCGGCCCGACGACCTCGCCGTCCAGATGGTGCGCGCGGCACTGGACAAGGTGCCTGCGCTCGACCCCCGCGAGATCGACGACCTGATCATGGGCTGCGGGCAGCCCGGCGGTGAGGCCGGCTTCAACATCGGCCGCGCGGTGGCCGTCGAGCTTGGCTACGACTTCCTGCCCGGCACGACGGTGAACCGATACTGCTCGTCGTCGCTGCAGACCACGCGGATGGCTTTCCACGCGATCAAGGCCGGCGAGGGCAGCGCGTTCATTTCCGCTGGGGTGGAAACCGTTTCGCGGTTCCCGAAGGGCACGTCCGACGGCTGGCCGGACTCGCACAACCCGGTGTTCGCCGACGCGGAGCAGCGCTCCGTGCAGGCCGCAGCGGGTGCCGACGAGTGGCGCGATCCGCGTCAGGACGGCGTGCTGCCGGATTTTTACCTCGCGATGGGTCAGACGGCTGAGAACGTCGCGCTGCTCACGGGCATCAGCCGCGAGGATCAGGACCACTGGGGTGTGCGCAGCCAGAACCGGGCCGAGGAGGCCATCAAGAGCGGCTTCTTCGAGCGCGAGATCGTTCCGGTCAAGCTGCCGGACGGTTCGACGGTTTCGAAGGATGACGGGCCGCGGGCCGGCACCACGTACGAAAGCGTGAGCCAGCTCAAGCCGGTGTTCCGGCCGAACGGCACAGTCACCGCGGGCAATGCGTGTCCTCTGAACGACGGCGCCGCCGCGGTGGTGATCATGAGCGACACCAAGGCCCGCGAGCTGGGGTTGACGCCGTTGGCGCGCATCGTCGCAACGGGCGTCTCCGGGCTGTCGCCGGAGGTCATGGGCCTCGGCCCGATCGAGGCGACGCGCAAGGCGCTTACCAACGCAGACATGACGATCGACGACATCGACCTGTACGAGATCAATGAAGCGTTCGCGGTGCAGGTGCTTGGATCGGCTCGCGAGTTGGGCATGGACCACGACAAGCTGAATGTGTCCGGTGGTGCAATCGCGTTGGGTCATCCATTCGGCATGACGGG
>DASQCE010000010.1:0-10727 GCA_035634855.1 Mycobacterium sp. | reverse complement strand
GCTAAAAGCTAGGCGGGGACCTCACTGCGGTCGCCGCTCCATAGGGTGTGGAACTTCTTGTCGTGATCGGCATCGATGCGGCCGTAGGTGTGGGCGCCGAAGAAGTCGCGCAGGCCCTGCGTCAGCGCCGCGGGCAGCCGTTCGGTGCGCAGCGCGTCGTAATAGGACAGCGCCGAAGAGAAGCCCGGGATCGGGATGCCGAGCTGCGTGGCGGTCACCACCACGCGCCGCCAGCTGTCAATCGCGTTCTCCACGGCACTGCGGAAGTACGACGCGGTGATCAGCGTCGGCAGATTCGGGTCCTCGTCGAAAGCTTCCTTGATCCGGTTGAGGAACTTCGCGCGGATGATGCAACCGCCGCGCCAGATGGTGGCCAGGTCGCCAGGCCTGATGCCCCAGTCGTACTCGGCGCTGCCCGCCTGAATCTGGTTGAAGCCCTGCGCGTAGGCGACGATCTTCGACGCGTAGAGCGCCTGCCGAACATCCTCGATGAACTTATCGCCGTCGCTTGGCTTTCCACCGAGGTCACCGGACGCGAGGCCCGTCGTCGCGCGCCGCTGCGCGACCGAACCCGACAGCGCGCGGGCGAACACCGCCTCGGCGATACCGGTGACCGGCACGCCGAGGTCGAGCGCGGACTTCACCGTCCAGCGGCCGGTGCCCTTCTGCTCGGCCTCATCGAGGATGACGTCGACGAGCGGTTTGCCGGTCTTGGCGTCGACCTGCCGCAGCACCTCCGCGGTGATCTCCACCAGATAGCTGTCCAGGTCGCCCTTGTTCCACTCGGTGAACACGTCGGCGATCTGCCGCGCGGTCAGACCAAGCCCGTCGCGCAGCAACTGGTACGCCTCGCCGATCAACTGCATGTCGGAGTATTCGATGCCGTTGTGCACCATCTTCACGAAGTGGCCCGACCCGTCGGGCCCGATGTGCGTGCAGCACGGGACACCGTCGACGTGGGCGGAGATCTCCTCCAGCAGCGGGCCGAGCGATTTGTAGGACTCGGCCGGACCGCCGGGCATGATCGACGGTCCGTTCAGCGCGCCCTCCTCGCCGCCGGAGATGCCCGCGCCGACGAAATGCAGGCCACGCTCGCGCATCGCCTTCTCGCGGCGGATGGTGTCGGTGTAGAGCGCGTTGCCGCCGTCGATGATGATGTCGCCTTCCTCCATCGCGTCGGCGAGCTCGTTGATGACGGCGTCGGTCGGATCGCCTGCCTTGACCATGATCAGCACCCGACGCGGTTTCTCAAGCGCGGCAAGGAATTCCGGGACGGTTTCGCTGCGCACGAACTTGCCTTCGTTTCCGTGTTCGGAGAGCAGGGCGTCGGTCTTGGCGATCGAGCGGTTGTGCAGAGCCACGGTGTAACCGTGGTGGGCGAAGTTGCGAGCGATGTTGGAGCCCATCACGGCCAAACCGGTGACCCCGATCTGAGCGGTGCCGGTCGTATCAGAGTTTTCAGACGAGCTCATTCGCGCGGCCTTTCGTTTTTTTGTTGTGGCGGCGGGGTCTTTTGACAGCTGACGTGCTTACGCGAGGAACAGTCGGTGTAGTTCGGTCAGCCATGGCACGGCCAGCGCCAGGGTTGGCACCGCAAGCACGGCGGCCGCGGCGAGGTAGGCGGTGGCGGCAACGGCGCGGCTGTTCGGCCGCCCGCCGAGGCGGCGCAACCGCAGCACCGTGGTCGGGCCGCCCGCAGCCAGTGCGCCGGACGGAGTGCGTCCGGACGCGCAGGCGACCAGGGCGCGGGCCAGTGGAGTGGGGCCCGCTGCCCGCACGGCGGCGTCGTCGGCGAGCATTTCGATCAGCAGGCGGACGGCGTCGAGAGCGTTGCCGCTGCGGACGAATCGGGGGAAGGCGGCGTGTACCGCCGTGAACATCTCGAGAACAAGGTCGTGGCGGGCCCGCAGGTGGGCGCGTTCGTGGCTGAGGATCGCCGCCATCTCATTGTCGCCCAACGCATTCAGCGCACCCTCACTGACCACGACGCGGCTGCGTACACCCGGTAGGCAGTAGGCCAGCGGTTGTGCCACATCGAGGATCCGCAGGTGGTTGCCCTGCGACTTGCCAACCAGGTCGACGACCATCCGGTGGTGCGCCCGGCGGCACCGGGTGGCGATTGCCACCTGCAGCACGGCGTAGGTCAGCCGGGCACCGATCACCAGGGTGATGGCGAAGACGATGACATAGGCCGCCCACAAAGGCCAGCCCAGCGCGTCGATCTCACTGGTGATGGTCGCGGTGGGGCGGCCGTCCGGTCCCAGCACGAAAAGCCGGCTGGCGATCGCGATCCCTGCCGAAAACGCCGACAACACCGCGGCCAGGGCGATGGACTGCCACAGCACGATCGCGGCGCGGGGTGCGCGTATCGGCCACGACGCTCGCGCCAGCATTGCCGGGACTGGTCCCGACAGGACCAGTGCGACGATGGTGAAGGCCAGCGCGGACACGCTGTCAGTATTTCTCAGCCGGTGCCCGGATTGCTAGCGGGCGAGGATTTGGTGTTCTGCCCGCTCCTCACGTGCGCCGGGGTCTTGCTTTCCAAGTCGGCCAGCGCGCGGCGCAGTGCCGCGGCCTCGTCGGCGCCGACGCGTTCGACGAAGTGCACAAGCGCCGCTTCGCGGCTGCCGGAGTCAGCGACCTGGTCGAGCGCGTCGACCATCAGCCCGGCGACCAGCTCATCGCGCCCGTGCGTGGGTGCGTATCGGTGCGCCCGATCGTCGCGGTGCTGTACGACGAGGTTCTTCTTCGCAAGGCGTTGCAGCACGGTCATGATCGTGGTGTAGGCCAAGTCGCGGCGGGCCGACAGTGCCTCGTGGACTTGGCGCACGGTTTGGGGCTCGCCGGAGGACCAGAGGTGGTCCATCACAGCGCGTTCCAATTCCCCAAGACGCGTCAACTTGGCCATGTTCCGTTCATCTCCTACGGGCAGTAAATCAAGGGTACTACGGCGTTACTACGTTGCGTCGTATCGAACGTGCCAGAACAACCTTCGTCGGCGGCATGCAATGTTCCGGCAGTGGTCACCGCCCCTTGACCGGGCCTTGTGAGTCCAGTCACAGGGGGTAGCTCCTCAGAACCGCCTGACTATAGTAAGGCTAACCTAACTCAACATCGGGAGGTGCCATGACGGTTCTGGTCGAGGATCCGCTCATCGCGGGCATGGCGATCAGGCGGACGCTGCCGCTGCACGAATCCAGCCGCCGGCTGCGCGAGCTCTATCCCGAATGTCCGCGCGTCTACGGCATCGCCGTGATGGGCGACCTGTCGCGCCGGCGGTGGTGGCCGCTGGCCGAGGCAGTCACGACCGATCGCCTGCAGGCGATGTTCGAGTTCGCCGCCGAGGAGACCGACAGCAGGGCGGCGGTTGCCCAGCAGTTGGCCGCCACGCTGGCCCACGTCGTCGTCGGACGCGTCGTGCCGCTGGTCGTACTCGAGGGTCGCGCCTGGGACACCGGCCTGGAGAACCTCTGGGTGCACGTGGATTCCGAGGGTGCGATCGACTGGGTCGGCGTCGTCGATCCGCAACTGCGGGAGCTGCCCGACGATCCAGACCTGGCCGATGACGGCATTGTCGCCCTGCCCAGCGAGGCGGCGCTGACGACCTGGGTCGCTCACCGCAGCCACCGCGCACTGGAGCCGCTGTTCGCGAGGCTCTTCGACGTCTCTGGCGGTGCCGTGCCGGTCGCGTCGATGTGGCACATCGTCGGCGGCGCCGTGGTCAGCGCCGCGACGCAGGTGCCGCTGCTGGCCGGTTCGAGCGAGGTGACGAGCATGTGCCGCGCGCAGGCGGTTCTCGACGCGTTGGTCGGATTCGGGCTGCCCGTGCGCGGCACCAGTCGGATGACAGCACGGAAGGTCTTGCTTAATTAGGGCAGCCTTGCCTATTCTGATCTCAGCCGAAAACGAAACTACCGGACCGCGCCGGAGTCCTGAGGGCTGCAGAGACTCCCGGTCCACTCGAAGGACGGGCCCCGCACACTCGGCGCGGGGCCCGTCCGCATTTCCCAAGTCTTCACGGCGCCTCGATCGCGCCACCGGCCTCGGCCCAGTCGTTGAACCCACCGAGGTTGTAGACCTCGCCGTAGCCCATTTCCTTGAGCGCCTGTCCGGACAGCGCAGCGCGACCACCTGCCGCGCAATACACGATGACCGTCTTGTCCCTTGCGAAACTCTGGTCGAAGTACGGGGATTCGGGGTCTGCCCGGAATTCGAGCATGCCGCGCGGAATGTGAACGGCGCCCGCGACCTTGCCGCTCTTCTCCACCTCCGGCGCGTCTCTTACGTCGACGACGACGGCGTTGCCCCTCTCGATCAACTCCTGAGCCTGCGCCGGGGTGATGCGCGGCACGACGGCATTGGCGGCTTCCACTAAGTCTTTAACGCTCTTGGCCATGCCCGACGATAACGCCGGGGCACCCGTAGCGGACCCGTCTGCGACGTGTAAACACAATTGCGTGACGACGGAAGTAACCGCCGAACTCGGCAAGGGATTCGACAGCGAGCTCGGGCTCGAATACATCGAGCTCACCCCTGACGGCGGACGGGCACGGTTGGAGATCAACCACAAACTGCTGCAGCCGTGGGGCATTGTGCACGGTGGCGTGTACTGCTCCGTCATCGAAGGCCTGGCCAGCGTCTCGGGGCAGGTTTGGCTGCTCGAGAACGGCGGCGGGCACGTCGTCGGGGTCAACAACAACACCGACTTCCTTCGGGCTATCTCCGCAGGAACGGTCACCGCGGTGTCGACGCCGATCCACCGGGGCCGGCGCCAGCAGCTGTGGCTGATCACCATCACAGACCAGAACGACCGCGTCGTCGCCCGCGGCCAGGTCCGGCTGCAGAACATCCCGCCGGAGTAGCCGCCACTTTCGCATGGGCGCGGCAGGCGCGCGGCGTACGACTGGAACCACCCCGAGGCCGTCGCGGTGATCACCGACCATCTCCTCGAGGGCGCCCACGACGATCTCGGGATGCCGATGGCGTGCATCAGCGAATCCAGTATCCCGAAACTGAAGTCGAGACCGCGGGTGTTGCGCTCGAGCTCGCCGGCGGCGGCCGCCTGTCGACCTGGCAGGGCGAGAGGCTCTAGCTGGCCGCCTTTTCGTCCTGCATCGACGCCGCGATCTCCTCGAGTTCCTCGATCCTGGTGCGGGCGTAGGCCTGCTGCTCGGTGATCGTGAGGTTCCCGCGAGCCCTGGACATGAAGGTGACCGTCCAGGACAGCAGCGTGGTGATCTTGGTCTTGAAGCCGACGAGGTACACGAGGTGCAGCACCAGCCAAGCCAGCCACGCGATGAAGCCGCCGAATTCCAATGGGCCGACCTTGGCGACCGCACTGAACCTTGACACCGTCGCCATCGATCCCTTGTCGAAGTACTGGAACGGTTCCCGTTGGCCGGGGTCGGCGCCCTTCAGTTCGGCCCTGATGGCCTTCGCCGCATACTTGGCGCCCTGGATGGCGCCCTGTGCCATGCCGGGCACGCCTTCCACCGCCGCCATGTCGCCGACGACGAAAACGTTCGGATGCCCGGGGACGCTGAGGTCGGGCAGCACCTTGACGCGTCCGGCGCGGTCCACCTCGACGTCGGACTGCTGGGCTAGGTCGCGGCCCAGCCGGCTGGCCGACACGCCGGCCGACCAGACTTTGGTGGCGCATTCGATGCGGCGAATGGTGCCATCCGAGTCCTTGACAGTGATGCCGTTACGGTCCACGTCGGTGACCATCGCACCGAGCTGGATCTCGACGCCCATCTTCTCCAGGCGCGCCTGGGCCTTTTTGCCGAGCTTCTCGCCCATCGGTGGGAGCACCGCAGGTGCCGCATCGAGCAGGATCACCCGTGCCTGCGTCGAATCGATATGGCGGAACGCGCCTTTGAGCGTGCGGTCGGCGAGCTCGGCGATCTGGCCGGCCATCTCGACGCCCGTGGGGCCGGCACCGACGACAGTGAAGGTCAGCAGCTTCTCGCGGCGCGCGGGATCGCTGGACCGCTCGGCCTGTTCGAACGCGCCAAGGATGCGGCCACGCAGCTCGAGTGCGTCATCGACCGACTTCATGCCCGGCGCCCACTCGGCGAAGTGATCGTTGCCGAAGTACGACTGGCCTGCGCCCGCGGCGATGATCAGGCTGTCGTAGGGCGTGACGTACGTGTGACCCAGCAGCTCCGACTTGACCGTCCGATTGGCCAGGTCGATGTGGCTGACTTCGCCGAGCAGCACCTGTGCGTTCTTCTGGTTGCGCAGGATGATTCGCGTGGGGGGTGCGATCTCGCCCGACGAGATGATGCCGGTTGCCACCTGGTAGAGCAGCGGCTGAAACAGGTGGTGAGTTGTCTTGGCGATCAACTTGATGTCGACGTCGGCTCGCTTGAGGGCCTTGGCGGCGTTCAGCCCGCCGAACCCTGATCCGATGATCACGACCTTGTGCCGATCGGTTGCAGTGGCTCCGGGATGGCTCATTTTCGGCTCCTCGACGGACTACACGTGCACTTATACAGACACTACGGTAGCCGCCATAAGTCCCGCTGCGCCGTGAGATTTACCACGTCGCCGCGGGTTTAAGCCACGACGAGCGGCTTCAACTTCTCGGCCACCGCGGTGATGCCGCCAGGTTGGTATCCGTTCAGGCTCGTGATCGGGCTCAGGATTACGCCGTCCACGCCCGCGTCGAGCACCTTCGTCTGGATCTGCTCGACAATCTGGTCCGGCCCCCCGAACACCACGTTCTGTTTGAACTCCTCGGGGATCAGGTCCTCGGTGGCGTTCTCGTCGATCAGTGCGATCACCAGCATGCTGGTCTCCAGGGTGGCCGGATCGCGGCCGATCTCCTCGCAGCGGTCCTTGACCACCTGCACCTTGCGAGGCAGCTCGTCGAAGCCGGTGATGATGTTCAGATGGTCAAAGTGCTTGGCAGCCAACGGAATTGTCTTCTTCTCACCACTGCCACCGATCATCAGCGGGATGTGGTCGCGGAACCGCGGGTTGGCCATCGCCTCCTGCGCCCGGTAGTACTTGCCGGAAAATGTCGGCCGTTCGCCGCGCAGCATCGGCAGGATGATCTGCAAGGCCTCGTCGAGCTTGTTGAAGCGGTCGGTGAAGGTGCCGAACTCGAAGCCGAGTTGATCGTGCTCGAGTTCGAACCAGCCGGTGCCGATGCCGAGAATGGCGCGGCCCTGGCTGACCACATCCAGCGTCGTGATGGCCTTGGCCAACAGGGTCGGATTGCGGTAGGTGTTGCCGGTCACCAGCGTGCCCAGCTGGACGTTCTTGGTCACGGTCGCCAACCCGCCGAGGGTGGTGTACGCCTCCAGCATCGGCTGGTCCGGAGTGCCGAGCCCGGGCAGCTGATAGAAGTGGTCCATCACGAAGACGGAGTCGAAGCCGGCCGCGTCGGCTTCCTGCGCCTGAGCGATCACGGTCGGGAACAGTTCTTCGACGCCCGTGCCGTAGGAGAAGTTGGGGATCTGAAGTCCGAGTTTGATGGTCACGCCATTTACGTAACCACAACTAAGCGGGGCGGTCACCCCGTTTTAGCTTCGGGCGAACGCGGGAATATCAGCCGAAGTTTGCCAATGCCCCATGGCTGACGTGCAGCGTCTGTCCCGTGATGTGTCGCGCGGCAGGAGTGGTGAGGAACAACGACAGCCGGGCGATCTCGGCGGCTACCGGCGCCGGCGTGCGGGACAGGCCGTCGTAACCCGGCTCGGCGTTGCGGCCGGACGCCACCGTGTTGACGGTGATGCCTCGGGCGCCGAAGTGTGTGGCCTGTCCGGCGGTCCAGTCCGAAATGGCGGCCTTGACGGCGGCCTCGGCGGTGCCTTCGCGGGGCTGCTCGGGGATGACATTGACGATTGAGCCGCCGGAGCGCAGATGATCGCCGAGGATCTGTACGGTGAGCACCGCCGACACCGCGGTTGCATTCAGGGCGTTGCGCCATGCCGCGGCGAGGTCGGCCAGCGAGTAGGTGCGCGCGTCGCCTGCTTCGGCGCGCGGGGCGGGAACGTTGACGATGGTGTCCAAGTGGTGCGGGAACTGCCCACGCACCTCTTCGAGGCTGGCCGGGTCGGTGTTGTCGAACACGATCGCGTCGACGTCGAGCTCCTTCGCGGCGACCTCGAGGTCGTCGCGGCGCGCGCCCGCGATCACGACTCGGTGACCCGCATCGCGAAAGCCCTCCGCAACCATGCGTCCCAAATCCGTATCGCCGCCGGTGACCAGCACCTCCATTACAAGGACCTCCTGCTTTGTGTTCAACGCTGAACCCCAGCGAGTGAGGGTCATGTTACTGGACGGTAGCTAGCCGGAGAAACTCGGCACGCATGCGACACGACAACAGTTCGATCAACCTGCCATATGGTCGTGATTTGTGCTGCCCCGCCGGATTTATGTGCCCGCGGCGATTGGGGCGCGGTTCGTGGTGCTGCCGCTGATCGCGGTCGCCGCCAATGTGGACTGGCCGCACTTCTGGTCGTTGACCACGAGGAAGTCGTCGACGACGGCGCTCGTGCTGAGCCAGACCGCCGGGGCGAGCACTCCGCTGTGCCTGCCGTTCGGCGTGCCGATGGCGCTGGTGCTGGCCCGTGACGGACGCTCCGCGGTGTTGATGAGCCACGACCTCCTCGATGTGCTCACCCTCGTCGACCGGGTGCTCGTGCTCGAGACTGGGCAGATCATCGAAACCGTAGCCGGTTCGGTGCGCGGTTCGCCGGGGTGAACCTGGTCGGCGGCACCGCGCACGCCGATGGCGTGATACGACACAGTGGGGAGGACCTGGCATGGCAGCCCGGGCCCGACGTGGTTGCCGATGAGTTGCGGTGGCGCTGTTCAACCCATCGGCGGTCGCCGTGTACCGCGACAAAGCGCACGGCAGCCCTCGCAACACCGTCGAGGTGACGGTCGCCGAACTCAACGATCGCGGACCCGTGCCGGGTGTGAGCCGACGAGCAGGCCGCCGGCGCACCGGTGCTGGCCGCCGACATCACCGCTGATTCGGCGGCCGAGTTGCGACTGGCGCCAGGCGATCGCGTTTACTTCTCGGTGAAGGCCCAGGAGGTCACCGTCCATCTGAGCCGGTAACGGTGCAGTTCGCCGGTGCGATCAACTGTCTGAATCGGCCACAAAACGCGGGGACGCAAGTTGGTTCGACCACCCCGCGCGACGCGCGGGGGTCTTGTCGTGTCAGCAATTGACCCTACTGGCAACTCTCAGGGAGTTTCTTGCTACAGCAATCTCTCAGATGAGCACTTTTTGAGCAACTCGCACTTGCGTCACGGCTGTAACACGGTAGTTTCTTCCACATGCATCAGCCGGACGCGACTCCTGACTACCGCAAGGGCCTCTCGACGACGCTGGCGATCGCGGCGCTGACCGGCGCCACTGTGGTGGCGCTGACGCTGCCGGTGGCGAACGCCGATCCGACCACGCCGCCGCCGCCACCGCCGGGCAACACCATCTTGGATGGATCCCCGCCTCCGGAGGCGCCCGCACCGCCCCCACCGGCCGACCCCAACGCGCCGCCGCCTCCGCCCGCCGATCCCAACGCGCCGCCTGCCGACCCCAACGCTCCGGCGCCGGCCCCGCCTCCGCCGCCGGAGCCGGGCCGCGTCGACAATGCCGCTGGCGGCTTCAGCTATGTGGTGCCTGCGGGCTGGAAGGTGGCCGACGCGACCCAGCTGTCTTACGGGCAGGCACTACTCAACAAGATTCCGGCGGAAGCCGTCCAGCCCAACGGCCAACCCGCGCAGCCGCCAACCGACACCAGCGTGCTGCTCGGCCGGCTCGACCTGAAGCTGTTCGCAGGAGCCGAGAGCGACAACACCAAGGCTGCCCAGCGGCTCGCGTCGGACATGGGTGAGTTCTTCATGCCGTTCCCCGGCACGCGCATCAACCAGGAGACCGTCCCGCTCAACGCGGGCGACATGACGGGTGTCGCGTCGTACTACGAGGTGAAGTTCACCGACGCGAACAAGCCCAACGGCCAGATCTGGGCCGGCGTCGTCGGAGCGCCCACTCCCGCGGGCACGCCGCGGGGCCAGCGCACGCCCGAGCGGTGGTTCGTGGTTTGGCTTGGCACCGCCAACAACCCAGTGCCAAAGGGAGAGGCCGCCACCTTGGCGCAGTCGATACGCCCGTGGACGCCGCCGCCTCCGCCGCCGCCGGATCCCAACGCGCCTCCGCCACCTGCGGGCGCCACGAATGCGCCCGGCCAGAACCCGAACGTCGGTGTGCCCGTTCCGGTTGACCCGAACAGCGTTCCGCCCGGAATGATGCCGCCGGGCTAAGGGCTAACTCGCGGTTGGGTTTTCAGGGACCGACGTACGGCGCCTGACCCTCCAGGTTGTTGACGTTGGCCAGGAAGCAATTGGTGCCGCCGAACCCCATGGCGCCCGCGGTCACGCAGCGCTGAAACGTTCCGTCGCCGGCAATCGGTCCATCGCAAGTGGTTCCGCCGCCCCACGGCGTCCAGCCGCCCTGGCACCCTGCGCCGGCCGGGGCGGCAAGGGCGATACCGCTGGCTACGAGTCCGCTGACCGCTAGTGCAACAAGTGCTTTCATCCTTTCACCCCTTCTTCGCTGTACCTGGCCTGTGTCGGTACCAAGTCGTAGACGGTGCTCTGGCGCAAGCGCGCCGCAGCTAACAGTTATCTCTAGGTTATGCCGCCGTGACCGGTTGGGAATCCGGATTTCCCTACGGATTTCGCGTCCAGATCCGCTGCTCACCCCTGCAA
>DASQCE010000009.1:0-2987 GCA_035634855.1 Mycobacterium sp. | reverse complement strand
ACACCGGGCACCGCGACGGCCCCATGCACCTGCTCCCAGATCGAATCGTGTTGCGGTGCAAGGTCCCGCATGGCGGCCAAGGTCAGCTCGGGCCATCGGTCGTCGGTCCACAGGTCGAGGCTCAGCACCGGCACCTGGTAGGCGAGCGCATCGGGAACCGGGCCACCGATGCCGGACAGTTGGGCGGCGGCGAAGTCAGCGCCAACGCCGAGTGCGGCGAGTACCGATGGCTTCTCGTCATGGCGTTTGTCGTGGACGGTGATCGCGAGGCCGACCGCATCGAGCAGATCGGACTGCATACGCTCGAGGATGCGGTGCATCAGCGCCACCAGCTGCGGGTGTTGGCGTGGTTGAAAATGCGGCGGAGCCATGTTCAGTCGCGGGTCACCACGGTCGCAACGCGGTCGAGGCCCGAGATGCTCAGCAGCGTCATGATCGGGCCCGTCGTGGGCACGATCAGGCCGAGTTTGGTGGTCGCGGCGACGGCGAACAACGCGCGCACCGCCGCACTGTCGCAGTAGGTCACGTCCGACAGGTCGACCGTGATCGCGTCGCTGTCGGCGGCCGCACTGCCCAGGACATCCTGGAACTCGTTGACGTTGGCCAGGTCGATGTCCCCGGTCGCGGTCACGACCGGCGGTTGCTCGGCCTCCGCAGCGGACATCCGGAACTGACTGTTGGTCATGGATGCAGCTCCTTGTGCATTTCCACTGTGGTCCCCCCAGGGGTCGGCGTGATCGTGACCGTGTCGACGAGGGCGCTCATCAACCTGCTGCCGTGCCCGCGCTGGCCCCGCGCATTCATGGGCGGCGGCGCATGCCAGCGCCCGTTGTCCTTGACGGTCAACGCCAGACCGGTGTCGGTCGCCCGTGCCGTGACTTCCAGTACGACGTCTCGGGCGGCACCCCGGACGGCATGCTCGACGGCGTTGGCGGCGGCCTCTCCGACGGCGAGCAGGACGTCGGCGGCGGTGGAGGCATTGACCGCCGCGGTCGGCAGCCAGGTGCGCAGCCGGAAGCGGACGACGGCCAGGCTGGCCGGTATCGCGGGTAGCAGGATTTGCAATGGGGCGGGTCCGCGCGCGTCGGCACCTGGAGCGGTTGTCATCAGCACCTCCGGATGTCTGGCGGCGATGCCGCCTGGACGTATGCGGAATTCCCCGCATCGCCTGCCTCGCCTCGACAGCCGTAAATTGCCGATGTTGTCATACCACGCGAGCATCCGCGCCGGGCACCACATGGCCCTTTCCGAAGGCGAAGCGCAGGACGACAGTGGTGCCGTCCGCCGTTCCGTCGACGTCCACCTGCTCGCTCAGTGCCCGCATCAGCAGTATTCCCCGGCCTCTGGTGCCGGGGTCGGCGGGCGGTGTCTTCCACGAACCCGAATCGGCCACCGTGATTTCAATGTGGCCGTCGACGAGTGCGGCCTCCAATCGCATCGTCCCCGGCGTGCGCCCGCGGTACGCGTGCTCGGCACTGTTGCTCAGTGCCTCGTTGACCACAAGCACGATGTCAGCGGTGAGCGACTCCGGCACACCTACGCTGTGAAGCCACTCGGCGAGATGGTGTCGCAAGTCGGTCAACCGCACCGGGATCGCTTCGTTTTCAATGGCGAGAGCCGCACCCGGATGGCGGTACAGCACGATCGCGACATCGTCGTCGTAACCGCGGGCGGGGGCCAATTTCTCGAGCATTGCGTCGGCGACCGCGTCGACGGGCACATTCATGGTGTGCGCCATCACCTCTGCGACACGAGCGATACCCTCGTCGATCGCTTCGCCCCGCCGTTCGACAAGGCCGTCGGTGTAGAGCAGCAGGGTCGATCCACAGGTCAGTGCCGCAGCGGACTGTGGGCGTGGCTCGTCTCTGTGCACGGCCAGCGGCACCGACCGCGCATCCGTCAAGAACCGCGGTTGCGAATCGGGTGCGGTGATCACCGCGGGGACGTGTCCGGCGCTGCTGTAGGACAGCGATTCGGCCCGGGGGTCGAGGATGGCGACGAATACCGTGGTGCAGAACGCATCTGGAATGAAGGCCGCCACCGAATCGAGGTGTTCGAGCAACCTCGCAGGCGACACGCCGGTGAGCAGCAGCGCACGCGCCGAGCTTCGGAGCTGACCCATCACCGCCGCCGCGGAAAGCCCGCGACCGACACAGTCGCCAACGATGATGCCGATGTGGTCGTCATCGGTGGGCAACACGTCGTACCAGTCGCCGCCGATCTCCAGCGGCGACACCGCAGGCTCATACCGCACAGCGAAGCCCGCGGGCAGTTCGGTAGGTGCGAGCATCGAGCGCTGAAGCGTCAACGATGTGTCACGGGCGAGCTCGAACTGGCGGAGATGCTGCATCGCGAGGCTGAGGTGTCCGACAAGGGCGATGACGAGCTGCCGGTCCTCGATGCCGACCCTGCGGGGTTCACCGAACTCGAGCCACATCGTGACGTCCCGCGAGAGTGTGGCCACGATGCCGTTTGCGGTGTCGGTTTCGGTTGCCAATCCGACCGGCTCGACGGTGAGAGGCAACCACGCGCGGGCGTCCTCGAGTGACCGGCGCAGCGGTGGCTCGAGGTCATGCCACGGCGGCGCAGGCGACGTGCCCGCAAGGTGGACGGTGGGGTCATCCTCGTCCGTCGGCCACACGACGGCGGCGACTCGCCCGACGTCGAGCGTGGTGCGGCACTCGTCGAGTGTCGCCGTCAGCACCTCGTCGACGTCCTTGGCCACGCTGACGGCCGTGGCGAGGCGCGCGACCGCACGCTCGCGTTCGGCCGCGGCCCGCGCGGCAGTGATGTCGCGAATGGTTCCGACGTACGTGTCCTCGTCGGCGTTCGGCGAGGTGACCGCGTTGACGCTCGTCCCCACCCACACGACGTGGCCGTCTCGGTGCCGGATCGCCGCCTCCCCCTCCAGGGTGCCCTCCGCGAGCAGTCGGCCCAGTCGCGCATTGGACCCGTCGTCGTCGGCGATCCACGGGTGCGGCCACGCG
>DASQCE010000008.1:0-12922 GCA_035634855.1 Mycobacterium sp. | reverse complement strand
GATAATCAGCACTCGGCGCCGCCAGCCGCGGGCGGCGACGAGCATCATGATCAGCGCGAGTCCGCCGATGAGCGCCAGTTCGGGACGGACCAGCACACTCAACCCTGCGACGAAAGCGAGTGCCGCGTCAAAGAATCGGCTCACAACGTTGGTGGAGGGCGACGGTAACGGTGCATGGGCGAAGGGTGCTCTCCGCAGGGTCGGCGGCGCGCCCCTGCGCGGCGGCGGCTGCTGTTGCGGGACGGGATAGGCACGCACGGCCTGCGACCAACAGACCATCATCCACCACAACAGGCCCAAATAGGCCAACACCAAACAGTTTTCGAGGCCGGAGGTGGCGAAGTCGCGTGCGGGCGGCACGGCGATGTAGACGAGTGCCCCGGCGGGTAGCAACAAGGCCCTTCGACCAACGAGGCCTGGCGCGTAGAGCCGGCCGGCGCCCAGCATCGCCATTGCCACCCCGGCCACACTGAGGGTCAGGGTCAACACGAGCGCCACGTATTCCAGCCGGACGGGGCCGCCGATCCAGCCACCGAGATAGATCAGAAAGGTCCAGATCGTCGAGGTGTTGGCTTCGACCCGCTCACCCTCGTTGAAGACGGGGCCGTTGCCGGCCAGCAGGTTTCGCACGGTGCGCAGCACGATCAGCCCATCGTCGGCGATCCAGCGACGCTGCCACGCGCCCCACCCGAACAGCACGGCGACGACCAGCACGCTCGCCCACAGACTGAGCCTTACCGTGACGTCATAGGGGAACGCCGGCCAGCGGGCAAGCCGGCCGGCGACCTTAGAGCTCACCCTGTCAACTGAGGAAGACGGCGGCACCAATAGTTCCGATCCACGCCACGGCCAGCAACTGAAGCACACGGTCCTTCAGCGCGATCTCCTCCGGTTCGCCGGCCAGGCCGCCGTCGACATCGACTGCGTACCGCAGAATTGCGATTGTGAACGGGATGATCGTGACCGCGTACCAGGACGCGTAGTTGCCATCCCGCTCGAAGGCCCACAGCCCATAGCAGAGCACGGTCGCGGTCGCCGACAGCGTCCAGACGAAGCGCAGATAGCTTGCCGTGTAACTCTCCAGCGACTTGCGGATCTTGGCACCGGTCCGCTCGGCGAGTTGTAGTTCGGCGTAGCGCTTGCCGCCCACCATGAACAACGATGCGAATGTCATTCCCAGCAGGAACCATTGGGACAGCGGGATACCCGCCGCGGCGCCACCTGCAATCGCCCTGATCAGGTAGGCCGACGCGACAATGCAGATGTCCAGCACCGGTTGGTGTTTCAGTCCGAAGCAGTAGGCCAGCTGCATTGCGATGTAGATGGCGATCACCACTGCCAGGTTTGGCGTGGCGAGGAAGGAGACCGCCAGCGCCGCGGTACCGAGGACCGCAGCGACGCAATAGGCCAACCACTCGGGCACCACGCCCGCAGCGATCGGGCGGAAGCGTTTGGTCGGGTGCTGGCGGTCGGCCTCGACGTCGCGGGCGTCGTTGATGAGGTACACCGAGGAGGCCGCCAAGCTGAACGCGACGAACGCGATCAGCACCTTGATCGCCACATCGTGCACATCGAACTTGACGTCGCTGCCGAACGCGGCTACCGGCGCGATCAACACGAGCAGGTTCTTCACCCACTGGCGGGGGCGGATCGCTTTGACCAGACCCGTGACGACGTTGCTGGGCGGGCCCTTTACCGGTGCCGGTTTTTCACTCATCTTCGGGGTGCTCTCTGCACTGCTTTCACTTGAGATGCTCATGAGCCTCCTCCAACCCGGTCAGCGACGGCTCCGACCGTCTTGGCGACGACGGCCCCGACAGCGACGCCGGTGAGCACGTCGCTGGGGTAATGCACGCCAAGCACCAACCGGGACAACGCCATTGGCGGCACTAACACCGCAGGTAGGGGCAGGCCCGTTGTGCGCGCCAGCAATATCGCCGCTGCGGTGGTCGATGTGGCATGTGCGGACGGGAAGCTCAACCGACTCGGCGTGCCGACGTTGACGGCGACCGCAGGGTGCTGCGGGCGTTCGCGCTTGACCACCCGCTTGATCACCACCGCGGCTGCATGGGCGAGGAACGCTCCCACGCCTGCGGCAACCCATGCGCTGCGCCGTCGAGGCTGCAGCACAGCGCCCAACGCGGCCACGGCGACCCAGCCGATGCTGTGCTCACCGAAATGCGAAAGGCCGCGCGCGACGGCCAGCACGCCGGGCCGGTCGGCCAGCGCCGACTGCACGGCCACCAGTGCCGCTTCCTCGCCCCGTAGGGTCTCAGCCATTGGCAGGCGACGATTCCACGAGCACCGATTCCCACTTCTGCTTGGACGACAGCACCGGCAGAGCCTCGCGGTAGACCTTGCGCATCCGATTGAACTTGCGAGCCAGCCGGATGTGCTGGCGCATCGAAGCACGCAGCAGCGCAAACATTTTCGCTCGGTCACGCTGCCGGTAGACCACACCGCGGCCGTCGGCGGTGGTCACCGTGACGCCGTCGACCTTGCACAACAAGAACCACCGCGCGTCCTGTGTCGCCACATTAAGCTGTGGGCGCTGATGATGGGCTGGGTCGTGTTGCTTGAGTTGGTGAAGCACGCCGCAGGCGAGGCGCAAGGCGATCGTCGGCGGCTTGGTCGGGACCTTCACCTTCTTGCGGCGCTTGTCCGACGGCGGCGGCAGCGCGGTGGCGCCGGACAGCACCACCGCGTCGGGAAACTGCTCGCGCATCTTGCGAACGTCGGGCAGCGCCGATTCCAGGATGGAGAAGATGTGTTCGGGGCCCGCCAGGAAGTCCGCCATCGCCTTGTTCTGGATCGCGACCGTCGAATACTCAAGGCAGAGAAGATGTTTGATGGTGGCTCGGAGCGACGAGCCAAGCAGCCCGCTGACATGGCCGTCCCAGTGCATGGCGGCGACCACCAGCCGGTTGCGCAGGTGGAAGTACGCCTGCCAGTCGATGGCGTCGTCCTTGTCGCTCCACGCCATGTGCCAGATCGCCGCGCCGGGCAACGTGACGGTGCCGTACCCATGCTCGGCCGCACGCAGGCCGTAGTCGGCGTCGTCCCACTTGATGAACAGTGGTAGCGGCTGGCCGAGTTCCTCGGCGACCTGCCGCGGGATCATGCACATCCACCAACCGTTGTAGTCGACGTCGATGCGGCGGTGAAGCAGCTTGCTGCGCGGCTCCTCTTCGGCGGCGAGCGGGTACTTCGCGAAGTTGTGGTCGTACTCCGTGTTGAGCGCGTTGGTCCACATGAAGTTCTCTTGCTTGACGATCTCGCCCATCACGTGCAGGTGTGACGGCTCCTGCAGGTTGAGCATCTGGCCGCCGACGAGCGTCGGCACCTTGGCGAACCGGCTCATCGCCAGCGCCCGCAGCACCGAGTCCGGCTCGATGCGGATGTCGTCGTCCATGAACAGAATCTGTTCGCAGTCGGTGTTTTTCAGCGCCTCGTACATCACCCGGCTGTAGCCGCCCGATCCGCCGAGGTTGGGCTGATTGTGGATCGTAAGACGGTTGCCCAACGGGGCGGCCGCCGCCGCATAGCCGGGGTGGTCGACGGCTTTCTTGGCGCCCTGGTCGGACACGATGACCGCACCGATGACCTGGTCCACCAACGGATCCGAGGTCAGTGCGGCCAGGGCGTTGACGCAGTCCCCCGGCCGGTTGAAGGTCGGGATACCGACCGCGACGTTCGCCCGGCCCGGCGCGGGCACCGGCGCGTACCAACCTGCGCTGTGCACGGTGGCCTTCGACTCGGTGGTGATGTCGAACCAGATCCAGCCGCCGTCCTCGAAAGGGTCGAGATCGATTTCGAATTCGACTACTGCGTGCTCGTTCGAGGCCCCGCTGGAGATTGGGGCGCCACCCACGGTGATCCGGGCGCCGGTGGCCTTGGACCGGTAGACGTCGACGCGGGCGCTGCCGGTCAACTCGACGCGCAACACCACCGATTCGAGCGTCGACCAGCGACGCCAATAACTGGCGGGAAAGGCGTTGAAGTACGTCGCGAACGACACCTCAGACTCCGCGCCGATCTCCAGCGTGGTGCGGGTCGGCGGGTGCGCACGCCTGGCGTTGGTTTCCGATTCCTCGATATAGAGCTTGCGGACGTCGAGCGGCTCACCCGGCCGCGGCAGGATGATTCGGGCGAGAAGACTGACCGCCTTGGATTCCCCGGCGTCGAGTGCGCCGGACGGAATATCGCTCATTCTCTACTGCTTTCGGTCAACGGCACGCCGTCGCGGAGATGCGGCGCGAGTGTGTTGTCGTACATGTTCAGCGCGCTGGCGATGGCCATGTGCATGTCGAGGTACTGATACGTGCCCAGCCGGCCGCCGAACAGCACCTTCGATGATGCCGTCTCGGCCTTGGCCCGCGCACGGTAGGCGGCCAGCAGTTCGCGGTCGGCTTCGGTGTTGATCGGATAGTAGGGCTCGTCGTCGTCATCGGCGAACCTCGAGAACTCCCGCATGATCACCGTCTTGTCGGTCGGGTAGGCCCGCTCGGGGTGAAAATGACGGAACTCGTGGATGCGGGTGTAGGGCACGTCGGGGTCGTTGTAATTCATGACGGGCGTGCCTTGATAATCCCCGCAGTCGCTCAACACCTCGACCTCGAAATCCAGTGTGCGCCAGCCCAGCCGACCTTCGGCGTAGTCAAAGTAGCGGTCCAGCGGCCCGGTATAGATCACCGGTGCCTCAGGGCTTTCGGCTCGCAGTCCGTCGCGCACATCGAACCAGTCGGTGTCCAGCCGCACCTCGATGCGGTCATCGGCGGCCATGTTCTTCAGCCACGCGGTGTAGCCGCCGGCCGGCAGACCCTCGTAGGTGTCGTTGAAGTAGCGGTTGTCGAAGGTGTAGCGCACCGGCAACCGGGTGATGTTGGCGGCAGGCAGCTCCTTCGGATCGGTCTGCCATTGCTTGGCCGTGTAGTGCTTGAGGAAGGCCTCGTAGAGCGGGCGCCCGACGAGGCTGATCGCCTTCTCCTCGAAGTTCTGCGCGTCGGCGGTCTCGATCTCTGCGGCCTGCTCCTTGATCAGCTGGCGGGCCTCATCGGGCGTGAAGTACTTGCCGAAGAACTGTGACACCAGGCCGAGGCCCATCGGGAACTGGTAGGCCTGCCCGTTGTGCATCGCGAATACGCGGTGCTGATAGCCGGTGAAGTCGGTGAACCGGCGCACGTAGTCCCACACCCGCTGATTGGACGTGTGGAACAGGTGCGCGCCGTACTTGTGCACCTCGATGCCGGTCTGCGGTTCAGGTTCGGAGTACGCGTTGCCGCCGATGTGCGGGCGCCGGTCGACGACGAGAACACGCTGGTTCAGCTGCGTCGCCACGCGCTCGGCAATCGTCAGACCGAAGAATCCGGAACCGACGACAAAGAGGTCAAAACGAGCTGTCATCGGCAGCAAGGGTATCCGACTGCGAGTGCCCTCCCCGAATCCGACGAGGGCCGAAGGTTGCGATCGGCTCACAATTCCGTATCGCCACTTTAGTCCCAGCAGTCACAACAGTACCGTCGATCACGTCGGCACTGAAGGCTCCGCTCGATCGAGTCCACAGCCGCTGACAGCGTCATCCCTTGAAATCAACCACGAGCACCTACCAGACGTAGTCCATATATTGAGGAGACTTCCGTGCCGAACCGACGTCGACGCAGGCTTTCGACAGCCATGAGCGCGGTCGCCGCCCTGGCAGTCGCGAGTCCAGCAGCAATAGTCGCCGTATCCGACCTCTCCGAGAACGCCAAGCCGCCGACGCAGCACCGCCAGTTCGTGCAGGCCGCAATGGTCACCGACCTGCCCAACGAGCTGATGTCGGCGCTGTCGCAGGGCCTGTCGCAGTTCGGGATCAACCTGCCACCGATGCCGACGAGCCTGCTCACCGGCACGGGCGCGTCCACGCCGACCACCTTGACCGCGCCGGGGCTGGGAACGTCGCCCCTGACCACACCCGGCAGCTTGGGCGCCGCGCCTGTGACGACACCCGGTCTCGGCCTGCCGTCGACGCCATCCGCCCTGCCGGAAGCGGCGTTGACGAATCCGGCGCTGACGAACCCCGCGCTCACCAGCCCACTCGGGTCTACGGCTGTCGGCGCGGTGCCGGCCACGCCGGGCCTGACCACCGCGACGGGCCTCACCACGCCGCCGGCCAGTACCGACGCATTGTCGCCGATTTCGAGTGCGGCGGCCCTGCCCGCCCCCGGCGAGGTGCCGATCTCGGCGCCCATCGGGCTGGATCCCGCTGCGGGCACGTACCCGATCCTCGGTGATCCGTCACTGGCGGCGGCCCCGGCCGCCACCAGCAGCAGCGGTGGGCTGATCAGCGACGTAATGAACGCTGCCAATCAGCTCGGCGCCGGTCAGGCCATCGACCTGCTCAAGGGTGTCTTGATGCCGGCGATCATGTCTGCCGTCAAGCCGGTCGGCGCCCCGGCAGCGGATGCCGCCGCCGCCGCCGTCCCGGCTGCAGTCGCGGCCCTTCCGGCGGCCGCGGCCATCCCAACTCCGGGCATCTAGGTCCTGCCACCAGACGGCACCGCAGAAATGCCCGTGCGCTCTGCGGTGCCGTTGCAGGACAACCGGCGCGGCATTTAGTCGGTCCAACTACCGTGTCGGAACACTAGCAACAACTGACACATGCGTAACATCGGGCCGTGCCGTGCCGTCGTCCCGCGCCGTCGCTGTTGTTCACCGCGATTGCGGCGACAATCGTGATGCTGCCCTGGGCGATCAACGGACTGCCCGGCGACGACAGTGACAAGCAGGCAAACCGGGCGCCACAGCTCTCGCAGCAGCCGCTGACCGGTCTCGGCGGGGGCGAGACGATCCGCGAGGTCCACCAGGACGTCCCGTTCTCGATGGTCGCGCTGACGGCCGAAGACCTGACCGGCACCTCGGCGAAGGTCCGGGCCAAGAAATCCGACGGCTCATGGGGCCCCTGGTATGAGGCCGAGACGCTGGACGGCGTCGGACCCGACTCCGCGGTTCCGCGGGGCACCGAGCCCATTTTCATCGGCCGCACCACGACGGTGCAGATCTCCGTCACCCGCCCGGCCGGGACCGCACCCACCGGGGCGCCGCCCAAGGCGCCCGCCAAACCGGGCCTGGGCTATGTGCCCGCCAACGTCGAGCAGCCGTTCGCGCAGAACATCAACGCTGTACTGATCAGCCCGCCCCAGGCGCCGGTGGACACCTTGCCGCTGCCGTCTGCCGTCACGGTTCCCGGACAGCCACCCAACATCATCGGCCGCGCGCAATGGGGCGCCGACGAGGCGATGCGATGCGGGAATGCGGTGTACGACAACGGAATCCGGGCCGCTGTCGTACACCACACCGCGGGGAGCAACGACTACACACCTCAGGACTCAGCGGGCATCGTCCGGTCGATCTACGAATACCACACCCGCACGCTGGGCTGGTGCGACATCGCCTACAACGCGCTCGTCGACAAATACGGACAGGTATTCGAGGGCCGCGCGGGCGGCATGGACAAACCGGTCGAGGGTTCGCACACCGGCGGATTCAACCGCAACACCTGGGGCGTGGCGATGATGGGCGACTTCGACGTCGTCCCGCCGACACCGATTCAGTTGCGGACCACAGCCCGCCTTATCGGCTGGCGGCTCGGCCTCGACCACCTCGATCCACGGGGCACGGTCGTATTGCCCTCGGCGGGTGGGTCGTTCACGAAGTTCCCGACTGGCGCGACGCCGACGCTGCCGACGATCTTCACCCACCGCGACGTCGGCAACACCGACTGCCCGGGCAACGCCGCCTATGCGGCCATGGGCGAATTGCGAGACATCGCGGCGCGGTTCAACGAGCCGCCAGGACCCGAGGACCTGGTTGACTCGCTGCGCGGCGGGGCGATCCTTGCACGATGGCAGCAGATCGGCGGAATGAACAGTCTGCTCGGTGCGCCCACCTCGCCGGAGGCCTCGGGTGCGGGGTCGACGCGGTACGTCACCTTCGACAAGGGCGCGGTGTACTGGTCACCGCCGAGTGGAGCCGAGCCCGTCACCGGTGCGATCTACAAGGCGTGGGGATCGCTGGGCTTTGAGCGTGGCGCGCTCGGCCTGCCCACCAGCGGCGAGATTCAGGAGCCGCAGTGGATCGTGCAGAACTTCCAGCACGGCACGCTGAACTTCGACCGCGAGAAGGGCACGGTGACCCGTGTCATCGACGGCGTCCCGCTGGAGCTGCCACCGCCGTCCATTGAGGCCGAACCGATCCAACTCGAGCGTTTCACGCCGCCGATCAATCCCGCCTAAGGCGTTAGAGCCACCAGCGTTCGAGAACGCGAGCGACGCCGTCGTCGGCGTTGGAGGCGGTGACCTCGTCGGCCGCGGCCACCGCATCGGGATGTGCGTTGCCCATCGCCACGCCGAGGCCCGCCCAATGCAGCATCGGAACGTCGTTGGGCATGTCGCCGAAGGCCACCACGCCCTCGGCGGTGATGCCCTGTGGATGTGCCAGTTCCTCGACGCCGGTGGCCTTGCTGATGCCAAGCGGCACGATTTCGACTAGGCCGTTGTTGGTGGAGTAGGTGATATCCCCTTCCAGTCCAACATGTTTGGCCAATGCGGCAGCCATGTCGGAACTACGGGCACCGGCCTTCCGGATGAGCAGCTTGACCGCTGGTGCGCTGAGCAGGTCCTCGATGGACACCTCGGTGTTGTCCGGGTTGAGCCAGGCGTGCTCGTAGCCCGGTGAGCTGACGAACTGCGGGGTCGCCGCGTCATGAGCGCTGTTGCCGACGCGCTCGACGGCCAGGCCTGCGCCGGGGATGACGCGGGTGGCGATCTCGGCGAGTTCTCCGAGCACGTCGGCCGACAACGTGCGGGCCGACACGATCCGGTCGGTGGACGGGTCGTAGATCACTGCGCCGTTGGCGCACACCGCCATTGGCGCGAAACCCAGCGCGTCGACGACGGGATGCACCCAGCGCGGCGGGCGGCCGGTCGCGAGCACGAACTGTGCGCCGGAGTCCACGGCCGCGTGCACGGCATCACGGGTGCGGGCGGTGATCTTCTCGTCGTCGTCGAGCAGCGTGCCGTCCACATCCGAGGCGATCAGATCGGGGGTCACCGGTGACTCTTCGCATCCCGCTGGGCCCGCTTGCGTGCCCGCTCGGCCAATTCAGCCTCCTCGAGCGCTTTGGCCTCGTCCATCGTCGGTGCGGAACCGCCGAGTCGACGGGGCACCCAGTATGCGCCTTCGGGATGCGGGTATTCCTCCTGCACCCTGTAGAGAAGTGTCGTCATGGCCTTGCGCATCGCGGCGCTTGTGTCGTCGATCGTGCCGGCGGCATATACTGAAGCTCCCACCGCGACAGTAATCGGAATCTTCTTGCGCCCCATATTCCTTGGATGATCCTTGGTCCACATTCGCTGTGCGCCCCACACGATCAGCGGGACGATCGGGACCCGCGCGTCTTGCGCCATCCTGGCCGCGCCGGTCTTGAACTCCTTGAGCTCGAAGCTGCGGCTGATGGTGGCTTCTGGATACACGGCGACGATCTCCCCGGCCCGTAGTCGCTCCACCGCAACCGCGTAGGCGCCTCCCCCGGCGCGGCGATCCACCGGAATGGTCCCGGAGTGCTTGATCAGAAAGTTGACAATCCTCACGTCCTGCATTTCCGTCTTGATCATGAACCGCATCCGACGGTGCCGGTGATAGGCCGCGAGCGCCGCAGGGAAGAAGTCGACATAACTCGTGTGGTTGATCGCGATCACCGCGCCGCCACTTTCCGGGATGTTCTCGAGACCTTGGTAGGTGATCTTGTTCCCGACGGCTCTGGTCGCCAAGTTGACGGCGATTTCCAGCGTGCGGAAAACCGGCTCCATACCCGCTACCCCGGCGCCCCAGTGGGGTCGGCTCCCATTTCGCGGGCGGCCTTCGCTCGGGCTTTTTGCATGGCTTCCTCGACATCCATCCGATTGGCCTCGGCCAGTGTCGGCGCTCCCCCACCCAGCCGATGCGGCACCCAGTACTCGCCGGGTGGATACGGCCCGTAGGCATCCTGCACCTGCTCCAGCAGGTGCTGCATCCGCGAATGCAGCAAGGCGGTGAGCTCCGTGGGCGGCAGGGTCGGCATGATCGGTTCGCCGACGGCCACCGAGATCGGCACTTTGGGGCGCCACATCTTTCGAGGATGTCCCTTGGTCCAGATGCGCTGTGCGCCCCAGACGATGTGCGGCACGATGGGCACGTCGCAAGCGACCGCCATGCGCGCGGCACCCGATTTGAATTCTTTGATCTCGAAGCTGCGGCTGATCGTGGCCTCCGGGTAGACGCCGACCAGCTCGCCTTCCTTGAGTGCCCGGCAGGCCTGCTCGAACGACGCTGTGCCATCGGCGCGGTCGACCTCGATGTGCCGCAGGCTGCGCATGATCGGCCCGGTGGCCTTGCTGGCGAAGACCTCTGTCTTCGCCATGAACCGGATCTTGCGGCCCAGGTGCTGCTTGTAAGCGGGCAGTCCGGCGAACGTGAAGTCGAAGTAGCTGGTGTGGTTGATGGCGACGACGGCACCGCCCGTGCGGGGCAGGTTCTCCACACCGGTGACGGTGAACTTCAGCCCCTGCACCCGCCATACAAGGCGGGCGAGCTGAATGACTGTCCCATATACCGGTTCCACATCAGGCAGCCTAGTCCGGTGACCGTTCCCAGCGAACCTGTGCCGGTTCCGGAGATTGTCGTCTGTATCGCCGGAGGCCGTCCAGTGGTCCCTGTGTGGGTCAACGAGTTGGGCGGGGTCACGTTCGATGTGGATGGCGGACGTGAGTACGTCAAGGTGTCTCCACCCGCGTGGGCACACCATCTGGTCGCCGAGGCGGAAAGACTGCGCTGGGCGGCAGGCGCTGTCCGGGTGCCACACGTGCTGGGGACGGGCGACGGTTGGCTGCACACCAAGGGGTTGCCCGGCCGGTCGGCGGTCGCCGCCCATTGGGTGGCCAATCCGCGGGCCGCGGCGCGTGCGATAGGCGTCGGGTTGCGGGTAATGCACGAGCGGCTGCCGGTCGACGACTGCCCGTTCGGGCCGCCGCCGTGGGTGACCGATTCACCGCCGATCGACCAGCTCGTGGTCTGCCACGGCGACGCGTGCGCACCCAACACGTTGATCGACGACGACGGCCGCTTCTATGGGCACGTCGACCTCGGAGACCTCGGCGTCGCCGATCGGTGGGCCGACCTGGCGGTAGCCACGCTGTCGCTGTCGTGGAACTACTCCGGGTCGTGGGAAGGCGAGCTGTTGGACGCCTACGGTGCGGATCCGGACCGGACTCGCATCGACTACTACCGGCGACTGTGGAACGAGGGCGACATCTCGTCCCGTTAAGCTCGAACCGGTATCTCCATCGAGCAGGAAGGGTGTTAGTGCAGGTCACAAGCGTCGGGCATGCGGGTTTCCGGATCGACACCAAAGCCGGAAGCATCCTCTGCGACCCGTGGGTCAACCCCGCATACTTCGCGTCCTGGTTCCCGTTCCCCGACAACAGCACGCTGGACTGGGACGCCCTCGGCGACGTCGACTACCTGTACGTCTCGCACCTGCACCGCGACCACTTCGATCCGAAGACCCTGCGCGAGCGCGTCAACAAGGACGCGGTCGTGCTGCTGCCCGACTATCCGGTGCCGGACCTGCAACGCGAACTCGAGAGGGTCGGTTTTCACCGGTTCTTCGAGACGACGGACTCCGTCAAACACCGCGTCAGCGGGGCCAAGGGTGACCTCGATGTGATGATCATCGCCTTGCGCGCCCCGGCCGACGGCCCGATCGGCGACTCCGGTCTGGTGGTCGACGACGGGGAGACGGTGTGCTTCAACATGAATGACGCGCGCCCCATTGACTTAGACGTGCTGCACGCTGATTTCGGCCACGTCGACGTGCACATGCTGCAGTACTCGGGCGCGATCTGGTACCCGATGGTCTACGACATGCCGGCTCGGGCGAAGCAGGCGTTCGGCACCCAGAAGCGTCAGCGCCAGATGGACCGCTGCCGCCAGTACATCGCTCAGGTCGGTGCGACGTGGGTGGTGCCGTCGGCCGGCCCGCCGTGCTTCCTCGACCCCGATCTGCGTGGCCTCAACGACGACCGCGGCGACCCTGCCAACATCTTCCCGGACCAGGCGGTATTCCTGGACCAGATGCGGACACACGGCCACGACCGTGGCCTGCTGATGATTCCCGGGTCGCGTGCGGATTTCACTGGGCCGCAGTTGAACTCACTGACCCACCCGCTGCCCGACGACGACGTGCACGCCATCTTCACCACGGGCAAGGCCGCCTACATCGCCGACTACGCCGAGCGGATGGCGCCTGTGCTCGCTGCGGAGAAGGCGCGTTGGGCGCCGGCGGCCGGCGAACCCCTGCTCGTGCCGCTGCGAGCGGTGCTCGAACCGATCATGTTGCAGAGCGATCAGATCTGCGACGGCATCGGATACCCGGTCGAACTGCGGCTCGGGGCCGAGACTGTGGTGCTCGACTTCCCGAAACGGGTGGTGCGCGAACCGATTCCGGACGAAAAGTTCCGCTACGGGTTTGGCATCGCTCCCGAGTTGGTACGCACCGTGCTGCGGGACAACGAACCGGACTGGGTCAACACCATCTTTCTGTCGACCCGCTTCTCGGCCTGGCGCGTCGGTGGTTACAACGAGTACCTGTACACGTTCTTCAAGTGCCTCACCGACGAACGGATCGCCTACGCCGACGGCTGGTTCGCGGAGGCGCATGACGACACCGCGTCGATCACCCTGGACGGCTGGGAGATTCAGCGCCGCTGCCCACACTTGAAGGCGGACCTGTCGAAGTTCGGCGTGGTGGAGGGTGCGACGCTGACGTGCAACCTGCATGGCTGGCAGTGGAACCTGGAGAGCGGCAAGTGCCTGACGTCCAAGGGCCACCCGTTGCGGAGTGCGA
>DASQCE010000007.1:0-10364 GCA_035634855.1 Mycobacterium sp. | reverse complement strand
TGCAGGTGCAGCGTCCGTCCCGGCTCCAGCGGCAACGGCTGCGATCGGGACGAGACGCTGACGCGCTCGATCCACTCGCTGATCCCGTCGGCGGCCAGCTCGGGCGAGATGTCGTAGTCCAGGCCCAGTGCGAACGCGGCGTCGGCACGGTGCACCGTGGCCTCGTGCAGGCGACGGCGGATCCACCAGCCGCACGGGCGCGCGCCGATGAACGTCCACACCCGCGTCTCGGGGCCGACACGGTCGACGGCGTCGATGATGAGCTGCGCGCCTTTGTTCAGCCAGTCGACTGCGGCGTCGGGGTCGTCGGGCGGTTTGCCGCCCCGGACATCGCGCGGGTCCAATCGTTCGGCGCGGCGGTCGGCGATGATCTGTGCGGCCCAACGGTTTCCGCGCCCGACGTGGCGGAACAGCTGCCTAAGCGTCCAGTCGGGGCAGGTAGGCACCGGCGTTGACGGGTCTGCGCTGCGGATCAGTTCCCCGAAGTCCCGGGTCTGGTCGAGCAACGCCGCTCGGAAATCCACGCTACGAACCTACAGCGGTGCGCGCCCTTCCAAGCGTGATCGGCAGCGATGACCATCCGCGCAGCACCCGCGTGTCGCGCCGGCTGCCGTTGCCGGCCAGCCGCGCGTCCGGGAAGCGCCCGAAGAACGTTCGCAACCCGACCTCGCCTTCCTGGCGCGCCAGTGCGGCGCCGAGGCAGAAGTGCCTTCCGCCGGAGAACGACAGGTGCTTGCCCGCGTTCTCGCGTTCGATGTCGAAGTCGTGCGGGTCGGCGAATACCTTCGGGTCGCGGTTGGCGCCTGCCAAGTAGATGACGACGCATTCGCCGCGCCGGACGACGGTGCCCGCAATGTCGGTGTCTTTCCTGGCCATCCGCGCGCTGAGCTGGACTGGTGAGTCCAACCGCAGGATCTCCTCGACGGCAGTCGGCCACAGCTCGGGGCGGGCCGCCAGCGTCTCGAGGTGTTCCGGCGTGTCGAGCAGCATCCGAATTCCGTTGCCCAACAAGTTAACCGTGGTCTCGAACCCAGCGGCCAGGACCAGTCCCGCAGTTGCCATCAACTCCTCGTGGGACAGTCGCTCGCCCAAAGTGTCGTCGCTAGACGCTTGAATCAACTGGCTCAGCAGGTCGTCGCCGGGATTGCGGCGCAGCTGGTACAGGTGGTCCGACAGCCAGACGTTGAAACCCTCGATGCTGGCATTGATCTGCCGGTACTGGGACCACGTCACCCCGATGTCCAGGCCTGCCGCGCCCAACGCACCGAACTGCAGGATGCGAGGCCTCGCGTCGTCAGGCACACCGAGAATGTCGCCGATCACCGTGAGGGGCAACTGTGAGCAGTACCGTTCCACGACGTCGACCGTGCCCGCATCATCGGTGAGGCCGTCGAGAAGCGCGTTGGCGGTGTCCTGCACTCGACCGCGCAGGGCGGCCACCGCACGGGTGGTGAACACGGACGACACCAGCTTGCGGTAGCGGGTGTGGTCGGGCGCCTCGACGGACAACATCGACGGCGGTTGAAGCGGATGCAGCAGGTCGGTCTTGGTGCGGTCGGCCACCCATCGCAGCGGTTTGGGCAGATTCGAGCCCATCGCGAGGACGCGGAAGTCGTCGGATCGCAGCAGATCGTTGGCGATCTCATGGTCGACGGTCAGATAGACGGTCCGGCACTTCACGATCGGGCCCGCGGCGCGCAGTTCGTCCATGAATGGCACGGGAGTGGCCCGCACGGTGGGATCGGCGATCAACCGCCCCTGGGGGTCGCCGCGACGGGCGAGAAGTTTGGAGTATCCACGGATGGCGCCGTGTAAGGCCAGCCAATGCATCCGTAGACGAAATCGGCCTGCCACCGCGACGCTCCCGTCCAACCGAATTGCGGTTCGGTTATGTCATCGCAGCGTACCGAATTAGTATTCGGTATGGCAAGGACGCGGATATCGGCTGCAGAGCGACGGGCCCGCATCCTCGACGCGGCCGTAGAAACGTTTGCAGAGCTCGGATTCGCCGAGGCGAAGATGCAGGACGTCGCAGCACGCGCCGGCGTCGTGCCATCGGTCCTCTATGACCATTTCGGTTCCAAACGGGAACTCCACATCACGGTGCTAGAACAACACGCCGAGCAGTTGAGGGACCGCTCACTGCGGCGACTCGAGGGCGCGTCGGCCGAGGAGTTGGTCCGCGCGAGCATCGCGAACTACTTCGAGTTCGTTGAGGAGGACCCGTTCATGTGGCGCTTCCTGCACCGGGATCCGCCGGCCGACCCGGAGATCGCCGCGGTGTGTCAGGAGATCGCCGACCGCAGCACCGAAGCCATCGCCGACCTCATCCGGTTCGGCGCCGCGGACGCCAAGTCGGTGAAGGGGATCACCGTCGACGAAGCGGCCTGGATCCTCGCCCGCGCCACGCAGTCGGCGTGCGGCGGCGTCGCCGCCTGGTGGTACGAGAACCGCGACGTGCCGCGCGAGCGCGTTGTCGAACTCGTCTTCATGCTGCTGTGGCAGGGCTTCGGCGGGATGCTCAAGCAGGCGTCTGCTGGCTGACCCTGTCCACGCTCTTACCCAGGCAGTACACCCGCCAGCCGGCGTTGGTCCACCGGTCGCTATCGAGGCAATTGCGGCCGTCCACAACGACTTTGGCGCGCACCGTGTCGCCAAGGCCGTGGGGATCGAGCTCGACGAACTCCCGCCATTCGGTCAGCACCAGCACGGCGTCGGCGCGCTCACAGGCCTCCACCACCGACGTCGAGTAATTCAGTGTCGGGAACAGGCGCTGCGAGTTCTCAATCGCCTTCGGATCGTAGACGTTGACCGTGGCGCCATTGAGTTGCAGCATGCCTGCGACGTTGAGCGCCGGCGAATCCCGAACGTCGTCGGACTCGGGTTTGAACGCCGCGCCGAGCACCGCCACGTTCGCGCCAAGCAGCGAGCCGCCGCACGCCTTGGTCGCCAGATCGACCATCCGGGTGCGGCGCCGCATGTTGATGCTGTCGACTTCACGCAGGAACGTAAGCGCATGGTTGGCGCCGAGCTCGCCTGCGCGGGCCATGAACGCGCGGATGTCCTTGGGCAGACAGCCGCCGCCGAAGCCGAGGCCGGCGTTCAGGAAGCGACGGCCAATCCGCGGGTCGTGGCCAAGCGCGTCGGCCAGCAGAGTGACATCGGCGTCGACGGCCTCGCACACCTCGGAAATCGCGTTGATGAACGAGATCTTGGTAGCGAGAAAGGCGTTCGCAGACACCTTGACCAGTTCGGCCGTCTGAAGGTCGGTGACCAGGAACGGCACGCCCTCCGCGAGTAGCGGTGCGTAGAGCTCGCGGATCGCTGACTCTGCCTGCATCGAATCACGTTGCACGCCAAGCACAATGCGGTCGGGGTGCAGGGTGTCGTAGACGGCGAGGCCCTCGCGCAGGAATTCGGGATTCCACGCCACCTCGACATCGACGCCCTCGGGTGCAAGGCCGCCGGCCCGGTCCGACAGTTCGGCGGCGGTACCGACCGGAACCGTTGACTTGCCGACGATCACGGCGGTCCTACGTAGCCGCGGCACCAGGGTGTCGATCACGGAGTGCACGTGCCGCAGGTCGGCGCCGTATTCGCCCTTCTTCTGCGGGGTTCCGACGCCCAGGAAGTGCACGTCGGCGAATTCGGCGGCCTCATCGTAGTCCGTGGTGAAGCGCAACCGACCGGCAGCGAGGTTGTCGCTCAACATCTTTCGCAGACCCGGCTCGTAGAACGGGATGTCGCCGGACGCGAGCTTGGCGACCTTGCCTGCATCGATGTCGACGCCGATCACGTCGTGCCCGATTTCGGCCATTCCGGCGGCATGTGTCGCGCCGAGATAGCCCGTGCCGAAGACGGTGCATCGCATACTGCCCTCTATAGGCAGCCACGATGAGCTAACCGCTACGTGACACTTAGCGCCAAGCCAACGGCAGGTGACGAGTGGTGGTCACCGAGTGCGACTAGCGACGGCAGAAGATCAGGAAGCATGGTCCCGAGCTTCCGTGGTTACCGCCCGACGAGCCGCCAGGTCCACCCGATCCTGGGTATCCACCAGACCCGGATCCCGGGTAGTCACCTCCCGGGTAGTCACCGGAATGACCCGAGCCGCCGCCGGATCCCGGCCACTGTGGGTTCCCCGGTGGCTCCTGCGGTTCTTGAGGCTCCTGCGGCTGCTGCTGCCACGGCGGTGAATACGGAGGTGACCACTGCCTGGGCCGCGGGTAGTAAACCGGCGGCGGCAGGTACGGGTTGTACACCGGCGGGTTGTACACCGGCGCCGGAATATAGGGCACCGGCGCTGGTGCCACGGGAAGCGGTGCGGGCGGCGGCGCCTCGGGTGCAGGCGGTGGCGCAGCCGGTGGTGGGGCGGGCGCTGGCGCTTGCGGGGCGGGGGCCTGCTCGACGAACACCTGGCGCGGCGCCTGCTGAGGCGCGGGGGCCTCCTGCACGGCGACGGGCACCGGCGGTTTGATGGTCTCCGCAGGTGGAGGCGGCGCGACGGGCTGCTGTGCTTCCTGCACCGGCGCGGGCGCAGGCGCTTCGGTGCTCGGTACGATCGCGTTCGGCCCAGGGCTTGGCCGCTGATCGACCGTCGGCCGGATGCTCACGGCGAGCGAAATGACCAGCGCCACAACGCCAACCACGAAGATCGACGTCAGCGTGCTGCCGACGAGCAGGAACGGCTTGCGGCCCTCCTCGGCAGCAATCGGCTCCATATCGGTCTTTGCCGCATAATCGTCGACCGGCTCGCCGCTGACCGGAGCCAGCTGAGTCTCGGCCGCGGCGACGCCCGCGTAGACGGTGCCTGCCGTGGTCCCGTCGGGATCCTGCGAGTACGCCAGGCCGACGGTGGTCGCCTCGAAGGCAGGCGCGGTGGCCGATGCCAGCGCCGCGCCACGGGCCAGCGCGAGTTCCGGTTCGTCGGGCGCGCTGACCGGCAGACTGACGAGATTCTCCAGGTGCGACTTCACCGAGCTGACGTCGACGCCGGAGCCGACGACGAACATGCCCTGCGGCGGCGAGTCCTGGGCATCGACGGCCGCGGCCATCTCGGTCAGGACGGCCAGCGCGTCGTCGCTGTGCAGGGAGCGGCTCAACACCTTCACGACGGAGCCGTCGTCGGTCTGCACCACCGACAGCGTCGCCGTGTCCCGATCGATGAACAACAGCGCGGTGGTGGCGTAACCAACGGCCCGGCCGACGGCCTGGGCCAGTGCGGCCGCGGCGTGACCGTCGGACACCAGCATCACGTCGTCGACGCCGCGCGCAGCCAGCGCGTCGCGCAGTGTGGAAGCCTCGGCGTGGTGACTCCACGTGACGCCGATCGACTTCAGGTGGTGACCGCCCGCGGTCGCGCTCTCCTTGGTGCCAAGCACGGCCTCGACGACCTGTTCGGCCGCGCTCAAGGACGTTGCTGAGCCATCGTTGGCAGTAATGCCGAAGGCATCGTGGTCGACGATCGATCCGTCGGCTTTCTCGCCTTCAACCAGCACCATGCGGACCGTCGTAGGTGTCATCGACACACCTAACACGATGTCCACTGACTCCTCCAAAGTGTTTGCTACGCTATCTAGATTGCCGTTGAGTACTCATTCCGCACAAGCCCGCAACTAGAAACTTCATCGGCGCTACCAACTCGGGCGTTACATCCAACAGCGTTTGCTGATGGCGCTGAAGTTCTGGCCGGACCGCGACGGCACGGGTACTCGCCGGCGCCGGTACCAAAACCTTACCCGGCCTAACGACAAGCCGTGCCGCACGGTTCAACTTCCCTTACGTGGCCGAGTGATTCAGCCTTCTTCGGCCGTCTCGGGTCGCAGACCTGGCGCACCGAGGTCGCCGAACGAGGTGGGACGGCGCGACGGCTGATACCCGTGCACTCCCTCCGCGTACGCGGTCTCGGCGTGCTGAGTGAAATCGACGCCGGTCGTCTCGTCCTCGGCGCTGACCCTGAAGCCCATGAACCGGTCGATCAGCTTGGCCAACACGTACGACACCGCGAACGCATACGCGCCCACAACCAGCGCCCCCAGCGACTGCTTGCCGAGCTGAGCGAATCCGCCGCCATAGAAGAGGCCCCGCGCGCCGCCAGTCATCACTTCGGTGGCAAGCAATCCGATCAGCAGCACACCGACGACCCCACCGACGAAGTGCACGCCGACCACGTCCAACGAATCGTCGTAGCCGAACCGGAATTTCGCCCCAACCGCGAAGGAACAGACGATGCCCGCCGCCAGCCCGACGACCGCAGCGCCAAGGATGTTCACAGTTCCGCACGAAGGGGTGGTCGCGACCAGGCCGGCGACCACTGCCGAGGCGGCACCGAAGGTCGTCGGCCTGCCGTCGCGGATCTGCTCGACCGCGAGCCAACCCATCATGCCGAGGCACCCGAACCAGCCGAACCACAGCAGGCCGACACCGAGCAGCACGAAAGGCAGGTTGTGCGGGCGCATGGCGTCCTTCTTGAAACCGATGCGGGGGCCGAGCACCAGAGCCAGAGCAAGCGCCGACATGCCGGAGACGATTTCGACGACCATGCCGCCTGCGTAGTCCAGCGCGCCAAGCTCGAACAGCCAGCCGCCCGGAACCCACACCCAACGGGCCACCACCGCACACACCGTGATCGTCCACACCGGGACGAAGACCATCCAGGCGGCGAACTTGGCACGGTCCGCGATGGCACCGCTGACCAGTGCAGCGGTGACGATTGCGAAGCCCAGCTGGAAGGTGGCGAACAGTAATTCGGGAACCGGTCCGCGCGCGGTGCCCGGGTTGATGCCCAGCATCCCGATGTGCTTGAGGCTGCCGACCAGTCCGCCGGCGCTGTCGTCGGAGAACGCGATCGTATAGCCGACCAGCAGCCAGGCGACGGTCACCAGCGGGATCGAGATGAAGCAGGACGACGCTTTGAAGGCGGCCGGTGACACTTTGAATCGAGTTGTGACATCTTGTGACACCGACGCGGGCTAGTCGAACAGTACAAACAGTGTTAGCGCTGGTGGGGATGGAGCCGATGACGGGAATCGAACCCGCGTATTCAGCTTGGGAAAGCTATTTCCAGATTCGAACGGTTATGCCGTACCGCCCGGCCAGGGACCCTATCGGCTAACTCGAATTCCGGCTACACGTGCGGCGACGTCATGTTGGGCACAATGCGCATAACCGCGAAAACGTTCCTTTCGCCGACTATCGCTTAGAAGAGCGACGCGCGGCAAACGCCGCCGTAATTTCGGTCGCAGCAAATAGCGAATACGTCGCAGATTGCCGAACCGAAGGAACACGCGAGAGCAACATGTTGGAGAAGAAGCCGCACATCGTCGTCGTTGGTGCCGGTATCACCGGGGCGTTCGCTGCGTACTTTCTGGCGCGCTCGGGGGTCGCAGTGACCATCGTCGATCCGTGCGAGATCGCCGCCAATGCGTCAGGTCATAACGCCGGAGGCCTGAACCCGCTGCACGGAGGCGGTATTCCGGGGCCGCTGCAGGAACTGGCGCTCACGTCGCTGCGGTTGCACCTCAAGGAATGGGATCGCCTACGTCGGCTGTCAGGGATTGACTTTCGGGGACGGTTCGTGACGAGGCTGCATGTCGCCAGAGATGAGGGCGAGGCTGAAGAGCTTGCTCGGCGTGAGGCGCTGCACAACGCGACCGATGGGTTCTCGGCGCGCTGGCTAACTTCCAATGAGTTACGCGAAACGGGGCTAGGGCTTTCCCCCGACGCCATCGGGGGTTTGTGGACGGATGGGAATGCGCGCGTGGAGCCGGCACTCTATACCCGCGCGGTTGCCGAATCAGCGGTCCGGCTGGGAGCGCGAATGATCGCAGGGCGGGCGCGTGGACTGGTAACGAGAGCAGACCGCGTCACTGCGGTACGGGTGGACGACGAGAACCTCGCGTGCGACGGCGTGGTAATCGCGGTCGGGCCATGGTGTGCCGGGCCCGAGAAATGGCTCGGCATCCGCCTGCCCGTCGAGGCGGTGAAGGGTGAACTGCTTCTTGCAGAGGTGAATAGCCCCTCACCGGCGACCGAGATCACCTGGGGGCCGTTCGGCCTGTACCCACGCTCGGCGCGTCGACTGTGGCTGGGCGGTACCGAGGACCGAGTCGGGCTCCGGCCCGGCCCAACACCGACTGCTCGTGAGCGCATCCTCGGCGCGGTCGACAGCATGCTGCCCGCCCTCGGACCGTTGCGGATCGTTGATCACGTCTCCGGACTGAGGCCGGTGACCCCGAACGGACTGCCCATCGTGGGCGTTGCGGACTCGCACGAGAATGTCTGCCTTGCCCTCGGTGGCGGACGCAAAGGCATGCTGCTTGGCCCTGCTCTCGGGCTTGCATCAGCCGAGCTGCTTGCGTTTGGCGCAACAGCCATGCCCATCAACGGATTTCGCCTCAATCGAACAGGAGTACTCGCATGAACAACAGTCTGCAGCGCCGGCGCGCCCCATTCCGCACCGAATGCATCCAGTGCCACAAACAGCTGACGGATAGCTTCTATTCTTTCTGCCCCGACTGTGGCGCCATGTCCGATGTCATATACGACCTGGCGGCCGTTGAGCTTCGTGATTCGCCCAACCCGTATCACCGCTTCATCGATCTGCTCCCGGTGCGTGATTCGGCGCTGCTTCCGCACGACGCGCGGTACACGCCCACCGTCCATGCCGAGCGGCTGGGAGCCAAGCTCGGAATGTCGAATCTGTACCTGAAGAACGAGACGGTACTGCCGACATCGACGACCAAAGACCGCATGGCGGCGATCTCGCTGGCATATCTCTACGAATGCGGTGTACGGCAGTTCGCTACCTCGTCGACCGGTAACAGTTCCACTGCGTATGCGGCGGCGATCGCCAGGATCCCCGCGCTGCTGATGTACGTGTTCACCGCGGCATCGTTCCGCGAACGCCTCGCGCTGCCGTCCTCGAGTCAGATCGCCGACATCGTCCTCAACGACGGTTCTTTCGTCGATGCGTCAGCGGCCGCCGCAGACTTCGCCAGGATGCACGGCATCGTGCCGGAGGCGGGATTTTTTAACCCCGGTCGCCGCGAGGGGCTGAAGTTGGCTTGGCTAGAAGCCAGCGAGCAGGTCGCAGCGCCGATCGACTGGTACGTTCAAGCGGTTTCGAGCGCGATGGGGATGTACGGCGTCTACAAGGCGGCGAGCGAGCTGCGAACGCTGGGACTCGCAGGCGGTGTTCCGCGCCTGCTCGGCGTTCAGCAGGACAGCTGCGCGCCGATGGTCACGGCGTGGTCGGACCGTTCCGGGCACATCCGCCCGAGCGACGTCGTCCAGCGGCCGGCAGGGATCGCACCGGAAATCCTTCGGGGCGACCCGACTCGGGCCTATCCGGAAGTCCGGCGGATCGTCATCGAAAGCAACGGCACGTTGATGACGGTGTGTGAAGCCGAGATCCGCGAAGCCCGTCGGTGGGTCGGCGAGCTCGAGAACATCCGCGTTGGGTTCGCTGCTGCGGCAGCGGTCGCCGGTGTGGCGAAGGCGCGGCGGCGTGGAGACATCGCCCGCGATGAGACCGTCCTCGTCAACCTGACCGGCGGCTACCGTGTGGGAACGCCTGCAACAGAGGCAACGCAGTGGGTGGATCGAATGGGCTCGGGCTGGAATCTCGCGTCCGTCCGGGCGCCTCAACGCTTTGATGTGAAAGCGGCGCCTCTGCCTCCCGTTGCACCGCTTGACCGGACCCGAGTATTGATCAAGTGATCAACCAGCGGGGTCGGGTCGTGGGTCAGCTGGATTTAGAAATTGACCCACTACCCCGCGCCCACACAAAAGGTGACGACGACGCTGGCGATCTATGCGCACCTGTTCGATGACGATCACGCCGAGACGATGGCCGCGCTGGATGCGTTAGTGGCCCCGATGCCGAGCTGCACAGGAAATGTTGTGCCGCTTCATGTTTACCCGAGCGGTTTGCGGCCCCACACGGCGACGTTGAACTCCTCAGTCAGTTTCAACCGCGCAAGTTCGTCGCCCGCTTCGTGGTGGCTCCAGAAATAGTCGCCGCTCCGCGTGTCGTCTTGAGTCAACCCACGCTCCCCTTCGCGGCGGGGAAGACGTTCGGCCCGATTCATGGACCCGTTGCTTGGCCAAGTTATCGCCCGAATCTGCGGGTGTCAGCCGTTTCGACGAGCGAACCGACCAGAGCAAACGCCGTGTTGGCGCAGTTCAATGTGGAGCCGATGACGGGAATCGAACCCGCGTATTCAGCTTGGGAATTTCTACGCCCGAACAGGTGTGCGAGAACCGCGGGTGGGGCGTCACGCTGAGGCAACTACCAACGCTTGCTCCGCCGGCGCACACCTGCCCTTCGATGTCGGTGCGGCTGCGGTTCAATCCGCCGGGGA
>DASQCE010000006.1:0-5470 GCA_035634855.1 Mycobacterium sp. | reverse complement strand
GTCTCGACTTTCCGTGCCCCGGCCGGATGCGCCGCACCACTGTCTGGCGAGCAGTCGGCATTCGCGACAAGCCGACGGAGGACCGGAAGCGCGACCCGCGCAGAAAGCCACAACGCGCATTCCTCGTCCGACGTCAGCGTCGCCAATAGCGCGGTCAGACGCTCCCGACGGACTCGCTTCCGGTCGTCGAGCAGCGCTTGACCGTGCCCGGTGATGCCGATGAGGGCAGCGCGCCCATCGTCAGGATCAGCGAGCCTGGTCACCAGGCCCAGGCGCTCCAGCCTCTGGATCAGCTGGGTCATCGACGGCTGGCTGACCCCTTCCTTCGCGGCCAGCGCCGTAAGCCGAATGGGTCCTTCACGGCCCACCCTGTTCAACACAAACGCAGCGGACGCGCTCAAATCGGCGCGGTCACTCAGAAACCGCGCGGTCAGGTCCAGTGCCTGATCGAGAAGTTCGCCGACACAGTCGCCGGCGTCTTCATCGGCCGGCCGATTTCCCACACGGTATCTATATCATCCGGCCTATATAGTGGCAATCTGACCCAGGGTTTCTGCACAACACAACAGGCATTTTCACAGGGACGCCTTGTGCCGCCGCGATCCCCGAAGGGGCAGCATGCACATGTCGTGCAGGCGGCCTTGCAGCGATTGTCACGACGCCGCCCAGCTTGCCCTCCCGCTCGACCACAGTGACGTACGTCGTGAAGAAGGGGCACGAGAAGGGTTGCTACACAGCCGATCCCGCTGTCCTGCTTCAACAATTCAGCGTCTCGACCGGCCGGTAGAGGGTGCCTTCTCGACCGGCCGGCGGGCGAGGATCTCAAATGGAGTGGAGAACTATATACCTTTGACTATGCATTGCGGGGCAGCCGAAGGACCGGCGGGCTCTGTCAACCGCGTCCATTCCGCTGCGCCGCGGCATAGTGTCGGGACTATCCGACTAGAGCGAGGTGCGCGCCATGACTGATCGCCCGGTTCGAGCGAGAAGGCCTTCGAAAGCGACCACGAAGACAGCCGGCGGCAGATCGGCACCCGCGAAACGCACGACCAAGGCGGCCACCAAGAAAGCGACGGCAACCAAGGCGACGGCGACGAAGGCGTCGGCCACCAAGGCGGTCACCAAGAAGGCGAGGCCCACCGAGACGTCGGCCACCAAGACGTCTGGCACCAAGGCGACGCCGACTAAAACGTCGGCCCTCAAGGGCGGGGAGACCGCCCCGAAGCCCGCGAAGACGTCGGCCCTCAAGGGCGGGGAGACCGACCCACGGTCCGCGAAGCTCTCGCCGACACCGCGCGAAGTGAGTGTCGGCACCGATGCCGCTTTCGCTTCCGGTGGGGGGCAACCGCGGCGGCGGTTGAAGAACATCTCGGAGGTGCGCCACTTCTTCCGCACCAACGACGTGCCGATCCTGTTCTTCGGCGCTACGCCGTTCAACCTGCTCGGACTCGACCGCTGGGTCCGCAACTTCACATACATCACCTATTACGACGCCTGGGACGGCGCGCATCCGCGAGTGTTCACGCCGGCCAACAAGCCCTACCAGGAATTCGAGAGCGGCGAGGAGATCAACAACTGGCTGCTGACCAACGCCGAGGTGCGCGCCCACATCGACGACGCCACCCCCCGTGGCGTGCGACCCAAGGTCGCGATGGTGTTCTTCAACAGCGAAACCGAGGACATCTGCAAGGAGCTTGGCTACGACCTGATCCTGCCCGCCGCAAGCCTGCGCCAGCACCTGGATTCCAAGATCGTCACCACCCAGCTGGGCAACGAGGCAGGCGCACCAAGCGTTCCGAACGTGCTGACCCGCGTCGACGACTGGGCGGGATTGCTGAAGGTGGCCGAAAAGGCCCGTCTCGGTGACGAACTCGTCGTCCAGACGCCCTACGGCGACTCCGGCAAGACTACGTTCTTCATCTCGTCGGAGGCCGACTGGAAGAAGCACAGCGCCGACATCGTCGGCGAGGAGATCAAGGTGATGCGCCGCATCAACAACCGCCCGGTGGCGGTGGAGGCGGTGCTCACTAGGTGCGGCACGATCGTCGGCCCGTTCATGTCCGAGTTGATCGGCTACAAGCGGCTGACCCCGGCCCGCGGCGGCTGGTGTGGCAACGAGATGTTCCCCGAAGTCCTCACCGGTGAAAGTCGGCGAACCGCAACGCAATTGGTGCGTCGACTCGGAGATCGCCTGGCCAAGGAGGGCTACCGGGGGTTCTTCGAGGTCGACGTTCTCGTCGACACCGATACCAGCGAGGTGTACCTCGGCGAGCTCAACCCGCGGATCAGCGGGGCCTCGTCGATCACCAACGTCACCGCGGGCGCCTACGCCGATGTGCCGCTGTTTCTGTTCCACATCCTCGAATACATGAACGTCGATTTCGACCTCGACGTCGACGAGATCAACGAGCGCTGGGAGGAGCTGGCGGCCGCCGATGTGTGGAGCCAGATGGTGATGAAGGAGACCGACGACATCGTGCAACGGCTCACGGCCACGCCCAGCACAGGCCAGTACTCGCTCGACGCCAGCGGCGGGCTGGTGTTCCGCAGGCCCGCGCTGGACTGGCACCAACTGCAGAACGAAAGGGAGGCCTTCTTCCTGCGCATCTACGGGCCCGGTGACTACCGGTGGAAGGGCGCCGACCTCGGCGTGCTGGTCACAAAGGGCCGGCTGCAGGTCGACAACGGCCAGGGCAAGTCGTCGCTGGCGATCCGGGCCCGCCACCTCATCGACTCGATCCGGGCCGAATACGCAGGTACACCGATCACCGAGCCCGCAACGCCACGCACGAATGTGGGGTTGAAGTCGGGCTGAGCATCGGGGTGGCGCGCGGGAGCCACTACAGTCGTCGCCATGGTTCTCGGTGGCGATCCCGGACGTGCGCCGAGCGACGTGACCCTGGAGAACTGGCAGTCGGCCGCCCAGCTGCACTGGGCGTTCCAGCACATCGCCGACTTCCTGCCGACAGCGGTCATCTCGCGTGGCACAGGGCCGGTGGCCGAGCTGCCGCCCGCACCCGGAGAGCTCTCGGACATCCCGCTGTTCGACCGCACCAACGGCAAGCGGACCACCGCCGGCGACGTGATGGCGGCCACCGCAACGGATGGCTGGATCGTCACCCGGCACGGCAAGGTGATCGAGGAGCACTATTACGGCGGCATGTCCGCCGACACCTCACACCTGCTGATGTCGGTGAGCAAGTCGCTGATTGCGATGGTGGTTGGCGCGTTGGTCAGCGATGGTGCGCTGAACGTCGACGCGCAGCTGACGACCTATGTTCCGGTCCTGGCGAACTCGGGCTACGCAGGCGCGACGCTGCGCAATCTGCTCGACATGCGCTCGGGCGTCGCGTTTTCCGAGGACTACCTCAACCCGATGGCCGAGGTGCGACTGCTCGAGCAGGCCATCGGCTGGGCGCCGCGGACGGTGCCAGACCTGCCGACCACCATGTACGACTTCCTGGTCACGCTGAAACAGAAAACGCCGCACGGCGGACCGTTCCGGTACCGGTCCTGCGAGACGGACGTATTGGGCTGGGTATGTGAAGCGGTCAGCGGGATTCAGATGCCCGAGCTGATGTCGCAGCTGCTGTGGCGCAAACTCGGCGCGGACAACGACGCCACCATCGGTGTCGACTCGGTCGGCACCGGCATGTTCGACGGCGGAATCAATGCATGCCTGCGGGACTTGGCCCGGTTCGGGTCGCTGTTCCTCAACGGCGGGGTGTCGCTGACGGGCGAGCGGGTGGTGTCACTGTCGTGGATCGCCGATTCGTTCGCTGGCGGCGTCGACTCGCGATCGGCGTTCGCGGCAAGCCCCGACGACAACCGCATGCCCGGCGGCATGTACCGCAATCAGTGCTGGTTCCCCCGTCCCGGCAACAATGTGCTGCTGTGCTTGGGTATTCACGGCCAGATGATCTACGTCAACCGGGCCGCCAACCTCGTCGCAGCCAAGCTGTCGAGCTGGCCGCTCCCCCAGGACGCTAACAAGCTGTTCCCGACCATCGCCGCTTTCGACGAGATCGCTGCTGCATTGTCCTGACGTAGGGTCGGATCATGCCTGACCGCACCGCCGGCCTCCGCGCTGCCGCAGCACACGCCGAGGCGTTTCTCGCCACAGTGGACGAGCGGCCCGTGGCCGCCCACGCAGACGCCGCGGCCGTCCGCGGTGTCCTCGGCGGGCCGCTGCCCGAACATGGTGAGGACCCCGCCACGGTGATCGACGCGCTGGCCGCCGGCGCCGAACCGGGCGTCGTCGCGACTGCGGGCCCTCGTCACTTCGGCTTCGTGATCGGCGGAGCGCTGCCCGCCGCGCTCGCCGCCGACTGGCTGGTGTCGGCGTGGGACCAGAACGCCGCTTTCCATTCCCTTTCCCCCGCCGCGGCCGCAATCGAGGAAATCACGTCGGCCTGGACGCTCGAATTGATCGGCCTACCGGACACCGCAAGCGTTGGCTTCGTCACCGGAGGCCAGGGCGCCAACACGACGTGCCTGGCCGCCGCGCGCCACGCTGTCCTGTCGCGCGCGGGCTGGAATGTAGAGCGCGACGGGCTGATTGGCGCACCGGCCGTCCGCATCCTGTCTGGTGACCAGGCCCACGCAACGATCTACTCGTCGCTGCGGCTATTGGGACTCGGCGCGGAGACGCCGATCCGCATACCCGCCGACGACCAAGGCCGCATGCACCCCGATGCACTCGCAACAACGTTGGCCGCCAACAACGGGCCGACGATCGTATGTGCGCAGGCCGGCAACGTGGCCACCGGTGCGTTTGACGCGTTCGGGCCGATCGCCGACGCGTGCGCGCAGCACGGGGCCTGGTTGCACGTCGACGGTGCGTTCGGTCTGTGGGCCGCGGCAGCACCCGCCACCACGCACCTCACCGTGGGCGTAGAGCGTGCGGACTCCTGGGCCGTCGATGCGCACAAGTGGCTCAATGTGCCCTACGACGGCGCAATGGCGATCGTCGCCGACCCGGACGCTCACCTCGCCGCGATGAGCTTGGCGGGGCCCTATCTTGTGGCCGATCCGGGCCAGCGTGACAACACGAACTACGTGCCGGAGAGCTCGCGCCGGGCAAGGGCGGTGCCCATTTACGCCGCGATACGCTCACTCGGCCGCATGGGGGTGGCGGAGATGATCGAACGCAACTGCGCGCAGGCGCGTCGAATGGCCAAGCAGCTCGGCAGTATTCCCGGTGCCGAGGTTCTCAACGACGTGGTGCTCAATCAGGTGCTGGTGCGCCTGCCCGGCGGCGACGATGCCAACCGCGCCGCCGTCGCCGCGGTCCAGCGGGACGGAACCTGTTGGCTCGGCGGGACCACCTGGAACGGTGAATACGTGTTGCGGGTGTCGATTTCGAACTGGGCGACGACGGATGAAGACGTCGACCGCTCGGCCGCCGCGATCGCCGCTGCAGTCACGGCATAGCCAACTCCGCACTGCGGAACCGATCTCGGTAGTCGCC
>DASQCE010000005.1:0-27592 GCA_035634855.1 Mycobacterium sp. | reverse complement strand
CGTGCAGTGCACGTCGTTGCCCTCGACGCCGGTGACGACGAGCCCGACCTTGCCGTCGTCGATCAGCAGCCGGTCACCGGGGCGGGCGTCGTGGGCGAGGCCCTGGTAGGTGGTGGACACCCGGTCGCGGGTGCCGGTGATGTCGTCGACGGTGATGGTGACCTGGTCACCGGTGGGCCAGTCGTGGGGGCCGTCGGCAAACCGGCCGAGCCTGATCTTGGGGCCCTGCAGGTCGGCCAGGACCGCGAGGGCCTTGCCCGATGCTGCGGCCGCGGTGCGTAGCCGGTCGTAGATGACCTGGTGGTCGGCGTGGTCGCCATGGCTGAAGTTCATCCGGGCCACGTTCATTCCGGCGTCCAGGAGGGCGGCGATGCCTTCCTCGGAGGAGGTGGCGGGGCCCATGGTGCAGACGATCTTTGCGCGGCGAGTCATCGCTGACCTCTCAGTTGTGGTGACGTGCAGGAAGTTCGGAGCCGACGGCTCCACCGGAAGTGCCTTCGGTTGGGATCATTGCGCGGCGGCGGTGTGCTCGGTCCGGGTGGCGCCCGCTCGGGTCTTGCCCAGGGTTTTGGGGTAACGCAGCGATTCGACACCGAGCAGGCTGGCTCGTTCGTCCTCGGATAGCCCACCCCAGACCCCGTAGGGCTCCCGCACCCGCAGAGCGTGGTCGAGACAGTCGTCAATGGCTGGACAGCGGCGGCAGACGGCCTTGGCTTGGGCGATGCGTGCCTCGCGGGCGGCGTCGCGTTCGTTTGGCGGGTGGAAGAAAGTGGCGGTATCCATGCCCCGGCAGGCTGCTCTGACCTGCCATTCCCAGTGCACCGCAAGTGGTTTCGGCAGACGCGTGATGTCGGCCATGGCTATGGTTCCTTTCGTGCGCTCTTCATCGTTGGAGAGGGTTTCCTACGTTTTGGCAGGTTAGGTGGGCCGCCACCGCGGGCTGGTCACTGGGACACCGATGTGAGGAGGGAGTCGGCCGCAGCCCGGTCCGGTGAGGGTGCGTGTTGCTGCGCGTGGGTTGCGGCGGCAGCGGTGAAAGCGACGGCGGCCGGGGTGAGCGGGGCCCTGCGGTGCACCAGGGCAACCCGCAGGTGGGACGCGGGGTCGATGGCCAGGACATCGGCGCCGGCTCGGCGGGCCAACGCGGTCCAGCCGGCCGGTAGGACGGCGTCGGCGACGCCGGCCAGGACCAGCGGCAGGATCGGGGACCGGCGGTGCGCGACGTCGGCAGCGACCGTGACGGTGATGCCGCCGGCGAGCATGTCGTCGACGAACTGCCGCATCAGGGAGCCACGTTGGGCGACGACGAGGCGCCGGCCCCTCAGGTCGTCGGCGGTGACCCTGGTCCGCCCGGTGAGGCTGCCGCCGGGGGCGGTGACCAGGACGAGTTCCTGATCCTCCAGTGGCAGCACGTTGAGGTCGGCCGGTTGGGGCAGGCGGGCGGCACCGAGCAGGCCGATCTCGCTCGAGCCGGTTCGCACGGCCTGCATGACGTCGTCCGGGACGTCGGCGACGGTGATGTTGATAGTGACGTCGGGATGCAGGGCTGTGAACGACCGGACGATCGTGGCCAGCGGCTCAACGCCGGGGGAGGCGGTGGTGATGATCTCGACCCGGCCGGTCGTGACGCCCTTGACGGCGTCGATCGTGGAGCGGGCGGCGTCCAGGGCACGCAGGACCCGGCGGGCCGGCGCGACGAGATGATCCCCGGCGTCGGTGGGGACGACGCCGCGGCCGACGCGGTGGAACAGGGGCACTCCGAGTTCTCGTTCGAATCCGGCGATCGCCTGGGACAGCGATGGTTGGGCGATCTGCAGGTGATCGGCGGCCCGGCTGAAGCCGCGGTGGTCGATGACCGCGATGAAGTACTTCAGTTGTCGGGTGTCCACGATGTGCTCCTTGTTGATGGCGTCCCCGACAGGGCAGCCGGTGGCGTCAGACGGTGACGGTGCTCGGATCGGTAACTGCGCTCCTGGTGATGGCGGGCTCGGGGAGTGGGATGGTCCGGCCGAGGTCTTCCAGCAGCCGCCCGGACAGGGCCGGGTCGCCGGCGGGGTTGCCGTCGGTGTGGTCGGCGATGGCATGCACGGCCTGGATGCCCATTTCGGACAGTGCGGCGGTACTGATGTCGCTGCGACCGACGACGGCGATCACCGGTACCTGCCCGGCGCGTTTGGCGATGATCGCCGGGAGTTTGCCATTGAGGGTTTGGTCGTCCATCCGGCCTTCGCCGGTGATGACGAGATCGCAGCCCTGCAAATGTTTTTCGAAGTTCAGCAGGTCGAGGAAGAAGTCGGCTCCGGAGACGATGCGGCCGCCGAGGAGGAGCCCGGCGAAGCCGAGCCCGCCGGCGGCACCGGCTCCCGGGGTGGCGGCCCGGTGTGCCGCGTCGGCCTTTCCGGCGGCTGTCAGCTGGTGCACCAGGTTGTCCAGCCCCGCATCAAGGTCCCGGACCAGGTCATCGGTGGCGCCCTTTTGCGGGCCGTAGACGGCGGCGGCCCCGTCGGGTCCGGTAAGTGGGTTCTGCACGTCGCTGGCGATGATGATCTCAATGCCGCTCAGGTCCGCCAAGGAGGACAAGTCGATCGATCGGATCCGTTGCAGTGCTCCACCGTTCATGGTCAGCGCTTGGCCGTGGTCGTCGCGGAAGACCGCACCGAGAGCGGCGAGCAGTCCGGTGCCGCCGTCGGTGCTGGCCGATCCACCGAGGGCCAGGACGATCCGGCTGGGGTTGCGCCGCAGCAGCGAGACGATGGCCTGGCCGACTCCCTTGCTGGTGGCTTCCAGCGGGGCAAGTTTCCCGCCGGGCAGAGTGTGCAGGCCGCAGGTGTTGGCGACCTCGATGACGGCGGTGGTGCCGTCGAACGCGGCGATGGTGGGGCGCTCGTGGCCGGTGGCCCCGGCGACGGTGATGCGGATGCGGCGGAACCCGGACTCGATGGCGGCCTGGACGCTGCCGTCTCCGCCGTCGGCGAGCGGCAATCCGGTGAACTGGATCCCCCGTTCGGTGAGCCCATTGCCCAGGTGCTGGACCACCTCGGCGGCGGTGAGGCTGCCCTTGAATTTGTCCGGTGCGAGGAGGACCTTCATGACCTTTTCTCTTCTTCGTCGGCGGTGACGGCGAGGGTGTGACGTTCTTGGATGGGGCACGGGTGGTAGGCGGAAAGGCCGCTGGCGGCCCCTGCTACGGGGCCGCCAGCGGGAACTGCTTGGCCAGGCTTGAACCCTTACGGCTGGGGTGCTCGCCCGGCGCTGGCGTGGTGCTGGCCGTTGCTGACCACATCGCCGTTGTGGGGTTGGCCGTTGCCATCTGGAGCGACTGCCTGGGTGGGCGCCGCATGCTTGGCTTCGGCGATTTCCTGGGCCACCGCTTCGACGGAGTATTCGGGTTTGGGTGCGTGTTCGTGGTGGTGGAAGTCCGCCGTGTAGGCGCCGACCAGCTTCGTACTTTCTATCGATAGCGGGTTCTCGGTGGCGTCGATCTCGTCGGGCAGGTCCGGCACCTCTTCCCTGTTCAGGACCTTGCGGACCCGGTCGACGTCCAGGGCCTTGTCCCACTTGGCAACAAAGAGCGTTGCGACGGAGTTGCCGATGAAGTTGACCAGGGCGCGGCACTCGGACATGAACTTGTCGATGCCGAAGATCAGCATGATGCCGGCGGCCGGGATGGTGCCGACCGTAGACAGGGTCGCGGCCAGGGCGATGAACCCGCCACCGGCGACACCGGCGGCGCCCTTGGAGGTGAGCAGCATGATGGCCATCAGGCCGATCTGCTGGGTGATGGTCAGGTTCGAGTTGGTGGCCTGGGCGATGTACACGGCAGCCAGGGACAGGTAGATCGCGGCGCCGTCCAGGTTGAACGAGTACCCGGTGGGGACGACGAGCCCGACGACGCTCTTCTTGGCCCCGGCGTGCTCCATCTTCCGCATCAAGCCGGGCAGCGCCGGTTCGGCGGTGGAGGTACCGACGATCAGCAGCAGCTCCTCCTTCAGGTAGCGCAGCAGCTTGAAGATGTTCAGTTTCAGGTAGCCCATGACGGAGCCGAGGACGACGAGGACGAAGAACGCCGAGGTCAGGTAGAACAGGGCGATCAGGCCGCCGAGGCTGGTCAGGGTGGAGATGCCGTACTTGCCGATGGCGTACGCCATCGCCCCGAAGGCGCCCAGCGGGGCGAGTTTCATGATGTAGGACAGGATCTTGAAGATGACCTTGGTCAGGCGCTGCACCAGGTCCAGGATCGGGGCGCCGATCCGGCCGACCGCGTTCAGCGCGACGCCGAAGATGACGGCCAGGAAGATGATCTGCAGGATGTCACCCTCGACGAACGGCTCGACCATGCTGGTCGGCACGATGTGGGTGAGGAACTGCCACCACTGTTGGTCCTCGCCCTTTTGGATGAGAGAGTTGACGGCGTCGGAGGTCTCGATGGTGCTGGCGTCGGCGTTGACGCCGTTGCCCAGTGGGATCAGGTTGATCGCGATCAGCCCGGTGGCCATGGCCAGCAGGGTGCCGAACTGGAAGTAGACCAGGGCCTTGATCCCGGTGGAGCCGACCTGTTTGATGTTCGCGACGCTGGCGATGCCGGCCACGATGGTGAGGAACACGATCGGGCCGATCAGCATCCGCATCGCGGTGACGAACGTCGTGCCGACGGGTTCCATCGCGGTGCCGAACGTGGGATAGAGCCAGCCCACCAGCGCACCGAGGACGATCGCGACGATCACCCAGAAATACAGTTGTCGATACCACTTCGTTTTCTTGACCGGCCCGGTGTCTTTGTCGGCCGACAGGGAGAGTGCCATTGTTCCCACCTCATTGTCGGAAATGCGCGTTAGTTTGGCTGCAACGGCCAGGTCACTCCGGACCGGGTCCGTGCTCTGTACGAAAAGACCCACAGGACACGGCCAGGGTCGATGAAAGTTCTGTAGTTCCTAGGATTGATTGATCCGGGGCGATGCCGACGGCGGTTCCAGCGTGAAACCGCCGCCGGCACGTTCCGGGTGCTGACGCTGCCCGGCGTGGGCGGCGGCAACGGCTCAGGCGGGGACCAGCGCGGTCTTCAGCGCCTCGATGATCGCGTTGGTGACCTCTTCGGTGTCGGCGGTGCCGCCGACATCGCGGGTCACGTTCCCGGATGCGGTAACGGCGTCGATCGCGGCCTCAACCGCGCGGGCCTCGGCGTGCAGACCGAAGTGGTCCAGCATCAGGGCGCCGGAGGCGATGGTGCCGATCGGGTTGCTGACCCCGCGGCCGGCGATATCCGGGGCGGACCCGTGCACCGGTTCGAACATCGACGGGAACCGGCGCTCCGGGTTCAGGTTCGCGCTGGCCGCCAGGCCCAGGCTGCCGGCCAGGGCGGATCCGAGGTCGGACAGGATGTCCGCGTTCAGGTTCGACGCCACCACCACCGAGAGGTCCTCGGGGTGCAGGATGAACTTCGCGCTCATCGCGTCGACCAGCACGCTCTCGGTGGCCACGTCCGGGTAGTCCTTGGCGACCCGCTTGAACGTCTCGTCCCACAGCACCATGCCGTACTGCTGGGCGTTTGACTTGGTGACGGAGGAAACTTTCTTCACGGTGCGGGTGCGGGCCAGGTCGAACGCGAACCGCAGGATCCGCTCGCAACCCTTCTCGGTGAACAGCGCGGTCTGCAGGGCAACCTCGTTACCGGGGCCGCGGCCGGACAGGTTCCGGCCGCCGAGTCCGGCGTACTCGCCTTCGCTGTTTTCCCGGACGACGACCCAGTCGAGTTCGGTGTCGTCGGCCTTGCGGAGCGGGGACTGGATGCCAGGGTGGAACTTGACGGGGCGGATGTTGGCCCACAGGTCGAAGTTCTGGGTGATGTTCAGTCGCAGGCCCCACAGGCTGATGTGGTCGGGGACGTTGGCCCAGCCGACGGCGCCGAAGTAGATGGCGTCGTAGTTCTTGAGTGTTTCCAGGCCGTCCTCGGCCATCATCCGTCCGGTCCGCGCGTAATACTCGCTGCCCCAGTCGAAGTCGTCCCACTGGAAGGCGAACTTGCCGTTCGACTGCTCGGCGACGAAGTCGAGGACCTTGCGGCCGGCGGCGATGACCTCCTTGCCGACACCATCGGCGGGGATCGACGCGACCTTGTAGGTGGCGGCGGCGGCCGACTGGCGGTCACCGGTCTGAAGTTCGGTCATGTTGGTTGCTCCTCGTTGAGTGTCTTGCCCGGTCACAGGCGGTGTGGAAATAATGAAACCGTGGAATCCGCGTCACGTCTAAGACGTGGATCCGATGCGGGCGATAGGCCCTACCTATATGTCAACGGCGTGCGCACAGGTCTGCCACTGCTGGACCTGAAGGTCGGTGTCCTGGCGTAACTGTTGACTGCATTGGGTTTTCCGGTACGGGAACTGACAATGCATCGAGCCTGGTGGGTCGCGGGCGGCGCGGCGCGGCGCAACGGTGCCATCAGCTGGCTGCTGACATGCGAAGTGATCAAGCGGGTAGGCGGCCATGGTCGGGCGTGAACGGGAGTACTGCGACGCCGGCCGAGTGGTGGCCATTTCGTACGGCTCGGAAACAGGGCCCGGGCAGGGCGGTCACGATCCACGCGAGCCTCCGTCACTTGCCCATTCCGCCGGAAGCGTGTGGCACTTCCGGTCGGACGAGCATGTTTCAACCGCGGTTGCGGTGTCATTTTGGGTGCGCTGAGTTCTCCCGGTGGTCGCGGCGCTCCGGCAGGCGACCACCGCCCATGAGGCATCCTTGGGTCGAGAAAAATCACGGTCTCGCGGCGCTCCGGCAGGCGAGGACCATCCCAAGAATCTGGGCGACGAGAGGTTCAAAGGTGTCGCAGCGCTCCGGCGGCGACCACCATCCCCCAGGCGGCTGGGTTCCAGCGGTATACGACACTGCTCCCACGCCGGGGCGGTGTCAAGTGCGACAGGGATCGAGCCGCTCAGTAGAAATGCGTGGTGTCGACAACGTTGATCAGCGGTTCACGGTTGATCAATCTGCGTAGATTCTCGGCGAACAGCTCGGCGATCCGCCGGTCCTCCTGTGGGCTCAGGGCTGCCGTGTGCGGTGCGATGACCACCTGCGGCATCCCCCACAACGGTGATGCCCGGGGCAGCGGTTCGACCGCGAAGACATCGAGAAAAGCGGATCCCAGATGCCCGGACTTGAGCCCGGTGATCAGGGCAGGTTCGTCAATCACCGACCCTCGACCCACATTGACGATGACCGCCCCGGGTTTGGTGGCGGCTATCAGTTCCGCGTTGTACAGGCCGTTGGTGTTGGATGTTCCGGGCAGGGTAAAAACAATGGCGTCTGCCTGGCCGACCAGTTCGGCCAGCTTCCCGGTGGGGTGCACCTCGTCCACGTTCTCAACGGGGGTCGGCCGCCGCTTGGTGCCGATCACATACGCGCCGAAAGCCTTTGCAAGTCTCGCTGTCTGCTTGCCGATGCCGCCCAGCCCGGCGACCAGCACGGTCTGCTCGTGCACCTGTCTCATCGCCCAACGGCCCGTCCACTGCCGCTGGGCCTGCTGCGCCTGCAGGCGAGGAAGGTCCTTCGCACCGGCCAGCACCCCAAACATCGCGAACTCCGCCAGCGTCGGTCCGTGCACTCCCGCGGAGGTGGTGAACACCACCCGCTCGAGCTCCCGGGCGGTCAACCCGGCGGCCTTCACCTGGGCGCCGCCGCCCGCTGCCATGGTGTGCACCCAGCGCAGCCGGGGGTTCGCGCGTACCGCCGGCCCCAGGGCCGCCGGTTTGGTATCCGGGATGCCGTAGAAGATGTCCGCCTGGCTGAGCAGGCGATCGAACGCCACCTGTTGCTCTGCTGATCGGACGAAGTCCGGATCGAATTGATGATCACCGGGGATTCGCTGCACCGGTAGCAACGAGTCATCAACCAACAATTCGACCGAGGGGTCGACGTCGGTGATCACGTGTCGAAGGGATGGGTCCAGCGGGGTGGCGATCGCGACCTTGATCGTGGGCGGCACACATTCTCCTTGGATTCCACCGCCCGTTGATGTCAGGTGTCCCGGGATGAACGGTGCAGATGCACGCCACCGACCGGTTGGGCGCCGACATCAATAAAGGAGTACGACCCAGCACCGCGTCCAAGACGAAGAACCGATACCCCGCATAGGCTGCACCTATCAGGTGGTCGACGACTGCCGAGCTCCCCTTCGTTCCTTGACGGATTCCCTACCACCGCTCGAGCAGGGATAGAGCCTCAGTGTTGTTCCGCTGCATACTGTTTGACCGTGTCAAGGAATGCCTCGGCGGACGGGGTCAGCGGCGACTTCCGATAAACAAGCGCGACCCGAAGGTAGGAGGGTGGGTTGATCGCGAGAACGTCAGCACCAGCCCGACGGGCGAGTCCGGTCCACCCTGCGGGAAGAACCGCATCGGCGACACCTGCCAAGACCAACGGTAGGATCGACGTCCGGTGTGCGACTTCGGCAACCACCTTTGCGCCGACGCCACTGGACATCACGTCGTCAACCATGGTTCGCATCAGGGAACCCCGTTGCGAAGCGATCAGTCGGTGTCCCTCGAGATCGGCAGGCGAGATGCTGTCCCGGCCGGTGAATGGCCCACCCGGTGCGGTGACCAGCACAAGTTGCTGATCCTCAATGCGCAGGACGTGCAGATCTGCTGCCTGCGTGACCGTGGGTGCGCCCAGCAGGCCGATCTCGCTGACCCCGGTGCGCACGGCATGCAGCACCTCTTCGGGGACGAAGGCGCCATCGACGCTCATCGAGATGTTGGGATGACGTTTGACGAACCGTTGCGTGATCGTGCTGAACGGTTCAACACCTGGCGAGGGCATGGTGATGATCTCCACCCGGCCGCTGGTCACCCCTTTCACGGCGTCCATTGCGGACTGGGCGGTAGCCAGATCCCGCAGCACCTGCCGTGCGGGTCCGATCAGCTGCTCGCCAGCGTCGGTGGGCAGCACGCCTCGGCCGACCCTGTGGAACAGTGCGACGCCAAGTTCGCGTTCCAGGCCAGCAATCGCCTGCGACAGGGACGGCTGAGCGATGTAGAGCTGCTCAGCCGCACGACTGAACCCCCCGTAGTCGATGACCGCGAGGAAGAATTTGAGCTGCCGAGCATCCAACGGCCTACTCCTCTCGGTGATCCGGTCCAACGTCGGACACCGACGATCAGATCACCCGTAGGTCGACGGCGCTCCGCGCGCCACCAGCAGCCCAACGTGCCACGCCGCGACCTAGCGGTCCAGCCGCGGCGCGATCGAATGAATCGCGGGGCCTTGGCACCACGAACCCCGGCGCTTGATGAATACCGCACGCTGGAATATGTCCTATTGCCAGCGCACCGCGGTCAAGTGCTGGAGGTCCCGCCGTGCGTGCGGGTTGATATCGGCACGTCTGAGGTGCTGGGCATTGCCCGGCCGAACTAGCAGTTCCGACGTGATCCGGAACCGTGATGAACCGATGGGCGTTGTTCCGGGGGCTTGCACGGCAGGAATGCTCTTCGCCAGGTCGGGCTGCGGCAGATCGCCGCTGCGCCCGGCTGTTTGTCTGCGATGGTTATCGTCGCAGTCGGTGGTAGCGGTGGGCATCACTCGCAGGGCGTCCAGAGCGGCGTCCTCGACGAGGATCGGCACGAATTCTCTGCTCGGGTGCGCGGCGAAACGTCGGAGACCGGGCAAAGATAGAAGCCCGGCCGCCGGGCTTGGGCTCTCGGTGGGTGGTCTTATGGCCGTCTGCAAATGCATCCTCGCCCTATGGGCGTGGCTGCCGCCGGTCGGGGAATTGCGGGACTATGCGACCGCGACGGGGAGTGTTTCTGCCGTAGGCAGGAGTGCTCAGTCGTTTGTCCGGGGCGCGAGGGCCGGATACCTCAGGCTCTGCACGCCAAGGATGTTTGCGCGTTCGGTTTCCGAAAGTCCGCCCCAGACTCCGTAGGGTTCACGGGTTCTCAGGGCCCACGACGCGCATTGGCTTATCACGGGGCAACGCTGGCAGATCCGTTTGGCCTGGGTGATCCGCTCGTTCTTCTGGCGCCAGCGTTCACCGGCGGGGTGGTAGAAGGTCTCGACATCCATGCCGCGGCAGGCGGCGGACAGTTGCCAGTCCCAGTCGCCGGCGACCGGTTGTGCGGGTTGGTGGTCGATGGTGGTCATCGAGTCCCTTTCGGGCTTCCAGGTGTGAAGCCGGCCAGGGCAGTTGGTGGCGGGCCCGGGCACTGGCAGGTGCGATGCTCCGGCCCGAACAGGATCTGTTCGAGCCGGAGCACCGTTTGCGGCTCAGCCGGGTTCTACTTCAGTCCGCCGAGCACCTTGGTGACGATGCTGTCGACGTCCAGCCCGTACCGCTGGTGCAGGGTGGGCAGCGCGCCGGCGTCCAGGAACTTGTCGGGCAGCGCCACGGGCAGGATCTGCTTGTGTACACCGGCGAGAACCGCTGCGGACGCGACGGTTTCGAAGAGTCCGCCGATGACGGTGTGGTTCTCCAGGGTGACCGCGAGCCGGTCGGTGTTCAGTTCGGCCAGCACCGTGGGGGCGTCGAAGGGTTTGATGGTGGGGGTGTGCACGACCGCGACGTCGACGTTGTGCGCTTCCAGGGCTTTCGCGGCGGATAGGGCGCGCATGGTCATCAGGCCGCTGGAGATGAAGACGACGTCGTTGCCGCCGCGGAGCACCTTGGCCTTGCCGAGTTCGAAGGTGTAGTCGTATTCGTCGAGCACGGTGGGTACGTTCCCACGGAGGAGCCGCAGGTATGACGGTCCCTCGGCGGCGGCGAGCTGCGGGACGGCCTGTTCGATGTCGACGGAGTCGCAGGGGTCGACGATGGTCAGGTTCGGCATGCCGCGGAAGATCGCGATGTCCTCGGTGGCCTGGTGGCTCGGCCCGTAGCCGGTGGTCAGCCCGGGTAGCCCACCGACGACGTTGACGTTCAGGTTCGGTTCGGCGATGTCCAGGCACAGAAAGTCGTAGGCGCGGCGGGCAGCGAACACCGAGTAGGTCGACACGAATGGGATCAGCCCGGTCTCGGCCATCCCGGCGGCGGCGCCGAGCAGCAGCTGCTCGGCCATGCCGACTTGGAAGAACCGTTCCGGGAAGCGGTCCCGGAAGATGTGCATGTCGGTGTACTTGGCCAGGTCCGCGGACAGCCCGACGACCTTCGGGTTCTGTTCGGCCAGCTTGACCAGGGCGTGACCGAGCGGTGCCGGGGCGGTCTTCTGCCCGGCGTCGGCGATGCTGGCGATCATCGCGGAGGTCTTGGCCCGGACCGGTTTGGTGGGTTTGACCTCGGCGTCGGCGGCCGCGGCTGCGGCGTCGGTGAGGGCGTTGGTATTGGTGTTGGTGGTGGTCATGTCAGTTGCTCCCAGCGGGGTTGGCGGCGCGCAGCGCCTGGCGGGCGAGGTCCCATTCGTGTTCGTCGATGCGGATGAAGTGCGCCTTTTCCCGGGTTTCCAGGAACGGCACGCCGCGCCCGATGCGGGTGTCGCAGATGACCACCGCGGGCTTGTCGCCGGGCGGGACGGAGTCGAAAGCGTCGACCAGGGCGTTGATGTCGTTGCCGTCGACCCGGACGGTGCGCCAGCCGAAGGCTTGCCATTTGTCCACGATGGGTTCGGTGCGCAGCACCCCGGCGGTGGGGCCGTCGGCCTGCAGCCCGTTCATGTCGACCACGCACAGCAGGTTCCCCAGGCCGTGGTGGGACGCGGCCATCGCGGCCTCCCAGGTGGAGCCTTCGTCGAGTTCGCCGTCGCTCATCATGTTGACCACCCGGGCCGGGTTGCCCTGGAACCGCAGGCCCAGCGCCATCCCGACGGCAAGGCCGAGGCCGTGGCCCAGCGAGCCGCCGGAGATTTCCATGCCCGGGGTGTAGGTGCTCATCCCGGACATCGGCAGCCGGGAGTCGTCCGAACCGTAGGTTTCCAGTTCGTCGACCGGGATGATGCCGGCCTCGGCGAGGGCGGCGTATTCGGCGATCGCGTAGTGGCCCATGGACAGCAGCACCCGGTCCCGGCCCTCCCAGTGCGGGTCCTCGGGGTGGTAGCTGGTGAGGTCCTTGTAGATCACGGCGAGGACGTCGGCGAAGCCGAGGCCCTGCCCGACGTAGCCCTGGCCCTGCACCTCGCCCATGTCCAGGATGTGGTGCCGGATCCGGTCGGCGGCGGCGGCCAGGTCGGCCACCCGGGTGCCCCGGTCAACTGTTTGCGTCATTGCAGGCTTCCTTCGTGAGAGGAGTGCGGGGGAGTGGGGGAATGTGGGTGGGTGGGGGTCAGGCGATGTAGGAGCCGCCGTTGAGGTTCTGCGTGGTCGCCGTGATGTAGCCGGCCTCTTCGGAGGCGAGGAAGGCGAACAGTGCGGTGACGTCGTCGACGGAGGCCTGGCGGCCGAGCGGGACGCTGGCCACGATGGAGGCCTCGAGCTCGGGAGTGGTTCCCTGCACGCGGATGTCGGTGTCGACGGCGCCGGCGGCGATCGCGTTGACGGTGATGCCGGTGGGGCCGAGTTCCCGGGCCAGGGAGCGGGTGAAGCCGATGACGGCGGCCTTGGCCGAGGAGTACGGGGTCTTCCCGAACACCCCGCCGCCCTGCTGCGCGGACACCGAGGACATGTTCACGATCCGGCCGTAGCCGCCCGAGATCATGTCCGGCAGGAACGCCTTGGTGACCAGGTAGGTGCCGGTGGCGTTGACGGCGAAAATCTTGTTCCACAGCTCCAGGGTGGTGTCCAGGAACGGCACCGGGGAGGTGATCCCGGCGATGTTCAGCACCGCTCCGACCGTCGGAAGGTCGGCGTTGTGCACGGCGTCCCGGGCGGCGAGTACCGAGTCCTCGTCGGCGACGTTGACGGTGCCGCCGTAGGCCGGCACCCCGTACTGCTCGGTCAGTTCGGTGGCCAGTTTCGCCGATGCGTCCCCGTCCAGGTCGAGGCCGGCGACGGCCCACCCGTCCTTGGCGAACCGGTGGGCGGTGGCCCGGCCGATGCCGCGTTCGGCGCCGACGCCGGTGATGACAACGGTGCGTTGCGTGCTGTTGGTCATGGATTCCTCCTGTGTGGGCCGACCGCGGGTGGCGGCGCGAAAGCGGGACCTGGACCGCGGCTGAGGAACTCCCCCGGGGCCGCGGTGGCCGAGTGAGACCATCATTACATGTCGACTGTTAACAGTCAACCAGTAGCTCAGGTCAATTCGAGAGGAACGAACCTAATGATGGCGCGTGAGCTGAAGTTGATCACCGGTCTGGTCGAGCTGGACCGAACCAGCCTGCGTGAGCGGGCCTTGGAGATGTTGCGCAAGGCGGTGACCTCACGGGAGATCGAGCCGGGCAGCCGGCTGGTGGAGACGGAACTGTCGGCAGCCATGGGGATCTCGCGTGGGACGCTGCGGGAGGCGCTGCGGCAGTTGGAGTACGAGGGACTGATCGAGGTGGGCGATCGGGGCCGGCTGACGGTCCGGACGTTGACCGCTACGGAGCTTGCGGACATGTTCGCCGTCCGTGCCTGTCTCGAGGGGTTGGCTGCCGCCGATCTCAGTACCCGCTCGGACCGTGCGGCGATGCTCGGCCGACTGCAGACGGCGCTGGATGCCCTGGGAACCGTGGACGGCTCCATCGGCGACATGGTGGAGGCGGACCTGGCCTTCCACCGTCTGCTGTGCGAACTCACCGGCAACGCGACCTTGGTACGGGCCTGGGAAACCCACCGGCCCGATCCGGGTGGCGATCCTGTTCCGCGGCCCGGCAACGGCGTTGGCCAACATGTCCGCCGCCCGCCACCAGCTGCTCCTCGACGCGATCGCCGGCGGCGACCCGGACTCCGCTCGAAGCGCGGTCGACGGGCACATGCGCGAGGCTGCCCGCACGCTGCTCGCCGGCGGTGAGCAGTGAGACGCCCCTCGGTGACGGCGGCACGACTACTGCGCGACGACGGCCGTCTCGACCCGGACGTCTCCACTCGATCGGTCAACAGTCAACAGATAGCGCTCAACACGCTATGCTCGACTGAACGGGAAGGACACACGATGACCTCCAACGGGCAGGTGTCAGGGGCGAGCCTCGGCGGGCTGGCCAAGACGAGCCTGCGCGAGCAGGCCCTCGACCAGCTGCGCAACGCCGTCACCTCCGGTGAGATCGCCCCTGGCACCCGGCTGGTCGAAACGGAACTGTCCGCCGCCCTCGGCATCTCGCGGGGAACCCTGCGGGAGGCGCTACGCCAACTGCAGCAGGAAGGCCTGGTCGAGGCCGGTGACAGGGGGCGGCTGACCGTCCGGACACTGACCGACGCGGAGATCCTGGACATGTTCGAGGTCCGGGCCGCGCTCGAAGGGTTGGCCGCCGGTGTGGTCAGCGCCCGACCCGACCGGGCCGCACTGGTCGCGAAACTGCAAATCGCGCTCGATGCGCTGGAGGACGCACGGGGATCGATCAACGACATGGTCGAGGTGGACCTGGCGTTCCACCGGCTGCTGTGCGAACTCACCGGGAACACCACCCTGGTCCGGACCTGGGAGGCGTTGGCCGGTTCCATCCGGATGTCGATCATGTTCGCCGGCACAGACAGGGCCGTGGCGAACATGTCCGTGCCCCGTCACCAGCAGGTCGTCGACGCGATCGCCACCGGCGACCCGCACATCGCCCGGAATGCGGTCGACGATCACATGCGCGAGGCCGCGCAGAACCTGCTCAACCGCAACCAGGTCGAACCGCGCAGCGCCTGACCCCGCGCAGAACCTGCCCGGCCGGAACCGTCGACCCGGGCAATGCCTGACCTCGGGCCTGCCGGCTCGCGCACCTGCCGGCAACTTCGGCGGCCCGCCCGTCCACCCTCGCTGCAACGTTCGGCGCCCGTCCGCCGGACCCGTCCGCCCGGCGGCGCATCGTCGGCGGGCGGCCTCTGCCCGACAGGCCTACCCCGACCGGCCGCGGTCCGGTCCGATGTGTCTCGTTCAGTTCAAAGCTTCCACCGCGAGGCTCGTGGTGTGGGGCTTCGCAGGATAGACGCGGACACGATTGTCGAGATCGTTCAGTTCAACTCTGCACATTCGAGCGCCACGCAGGCCTGGCCGTTGTCGGACAACCGGCCGGGCCGTCGCTGGCCCAACGAGAACCGTGCTCACGAAGCACAGTCTTCAACCCCTTCCGCGCCCAATCACGACGCGACGCGCAGCTTTGATCTGAACAGCGAAGCTTTGCCTGCAGCTTTGACCTGAACAACGCAGGGTTCACCCGGACAGGACACGATGCACCCCCGGCCGGGAGATCACCCAAGATTTCTGGATGTTGACTGTTGACAGTAAATCGAGTGTGAGTCATAGTTGCCTCATCGCTGTTGACAGTCAACAGCACTCCGGTAGGGTCCAAAGGGGGCCTTCGGTCAGCGCAGACCCGGTCCACAGGGACCGAGAATGGAGCCTCGACAGTGAGTACCTCGCAATCACACTCGTTGGAGGGCAACGCCCACGGCACTACCAGTACCCGGAAGGTGGCCATCAGTTCCGGAATCGGGGCCACCATCGAGGCCTACGACTTCATCGGCTACGGCACCGCCGCGGCCCTGTACTTCAGCACCGACTTCTTCCCCTCCGGCGACCCGCTCACCGGGACCCTGCTGTCCTTCGCCACCCTCGGTGTCGGGTTCCTGGTCCGCCCCCTCGGCGGCGTCGTCGGTGGATATCTCGGTGACAAGGTCGGCCGCAAACCAGTTCTCGTCGCCAGCCTGATGCTGATGGGCCTAGCCACATTCTGCATCGGCCTCCTGCCCACCTACGCGAGCGTCGGTATCTGGGCCGGCATCCTGCTCGTCCTGGTCCGCGTCATCCAGGGCCTGGCCTACGGCGCCGAATGGGGCGGCGCGATCCTGATGACCTACGAACACGCCCCCTGGCGCAACAAAGGCAAGTACACCGGCATCGTGCAGGCCGGCTTCCCGGTCGGGCTGCTGCTGGCCAACCTGGTCTTCCTGGTCTCCGTCCACCTGCCCGGCACCTGGGCCTGGCGAGTGCCGTTCCTGCTGTCCATCGTGCTGGTCATCGTCGGCCTGGTCATCCGCTCCAAGATCCCCGAGTCCCCCGTCTTCGAAGAGGTCAAGGCCCGCGGCGAGATCGTCAAGAACCCGATCACCCAGGTCATCCGCGAAGACTGGCGGAACATCCTGCGCGGCATCGGCCTTCGTATCGCCGAAACCGCCGGCTACGCCGTCGCCATCACCTTCATGCTGTCCTACCTCAAGAGTGAGAAACTGGCCGACAACACCCTCACCCTGGTCGCCATCTGCATCGCCTCCGGCATCGGCATCTTCGCCACCTACAACTGGGGCAAAGCCACCGACAAGGTCGGGCGCCGACCGATCTACCTGTTCGGCACCATCGTCATGGTGGTCTTCGCCTTCCCGATGTTCATGCTGGTCAACACCGGAGTGGCGGTGCTGATCGTGATCGCGGTGGTCATCGCCTACGCCGTCATCCAGAACTCCCTGGCCGGCGCGCAGGGCTCCTGGTTCCCCGAACTGTTCAACGCCAACACCCGCTCTTCCGGCGCCTCGATGGCCTACCAGTTCTCGGCCGTCGTCTCCGGGTTCACCCCGTTCGTCGTCACCCTGCTGTACTCCGCCTGGGGCTGGGTCGGCGCCGCTTCCCTGTTCTGCCTCTACGGCGTCATCGGCCTGGTGGCCACCCTGATCACCAAGGAAACCTTCGGGCCGGTCGAACGGGCCGCCGCCCAGGCCGAGGACGAAAGCATGCGGGTCTCCGCCTGACCCACCACCACCGCCGGGTCAACGCCTGACCCGGTGCAGCACCACCCGAGAAGGGGCCGCGGGAACGACTCCCGCGGCCCCTTCGCCTGGGCACCATGACATTCTGCGACGACACCGGCCCCTGAGCGGCCGGTGATGCTCAGTTGGTTCCTTGCCGCCGGCGGCGTCATCGACACCGCCAACCGCTACTTCGGGGAGCGTCAACAGCGCAGCGTGCCATGCTCGCGAACCTGCTCAGGATGCGGGATCCACCTATGCGTGGTGATTCGGTCACCCCCGCCAACTTGGTTTGGCTGGGGCAACAGCCGACAATGATGGACGGCGCTTGTCACTCCCTTCCGAGAGGGTCAATTGATGACAACGATCGCGATCTTGCATCCCGGAGAAATGGGGTCGGCGATCGGCCGTGCTCTGATCGGCGTGGGTCATGAGGTCTATTGGTTGCCTGCCGGGCGGGGACCCGACAGCATGATCCGCGCCGAACGGGCTGGTCTTCGTGAGCGCTCCGGTGTGCGCGGTTGTGACGTGGTGATCTCGATCTGCCCTCCGTCGGCCGCGGTTGCAACCGCGCGGTCAATCGGCGAGTTCGAGGGTACGTACGTCGATGCCAATGCGATCGCCCCGCAGACGGCCGATGAGGTTTGCAGGATTGTTCGTGAGCAGGGCTCTGTTTACGTTGACGGTGGCCTGATCGGTCCACCGCCAGGTCGACCCGGCACGACCCGTCTGTACCTGTCCGGCGAAAAGGCCAGCAAGGTGGCTGGGGACTTCGCCAACTCCGGTGTCGAAGCAATGATCCTGCAGGGTTCTGATTTCGCCGCGTCCGGCCTGAAGATGGTTTATGCCGCCTGGACCAAGATCAGTGCTGGGCTTGTTCTGGCCGCCCGAGGCGCGGCCGCGGAATTGGGTGTCGAAGCGGCTCTCGCTCAGGAATGGACCTTGTCCCAACCGGATCTCGAGGACCGCTACCGTGCGGCGCTCGCTGATGCCGCGGTCAAGGGATGGCGATGGAAGGACGAGATGCTGCAGATTGCAGACACCTTCGTGGGTGCTGGGCAACCGGGCGAGTTCGGTATTGCCGCAGCACAGGTGTTTGCCCGGCATTCCTCCCAGTCAATGACCCACGACAAATGACCCGCGAAGCGCTGGACCGCCGACATCTCCGGTCCACTGTGCATTTTACTTCCTCGACATTCCGGATACCGATGGGCAGGAGTTGCGGAGCGCCGTCACGCATCGCCTTCGGAAAGCACGCAAACATTACTGCCAGCCATGGGCAACCCCAGAACTCCGACGACCGTCGAAATCATGAGTCGATTCCCCACGTTGTCAGGATGTGTGTGACGCGTCGCCGGTCGTCGCCGGAAAGTTGGGTGCTCGGGGCGCGGACGCCTGGCCCGCACACTCCGAGTTGGTGAAGCGCCTCTTTGATGACACTGACGTTGTCGGCGCCGCTACGGACCAAGCGCATGTCCTCGAACTCGCGAATCAGGTCCCACAGCCGCATCGCTCCGGTGTAGTCGCCGCGCCGCAATGCAGCGTGCATGCCCAGTGAGAACTGAGGTGCGACATTGGCTAGACCGGACGTGAATCCGACTGCCCCGACGGCGAAGTAGCTGGGCGCTACCAGCTCAGCGAGACCGTCGATCCAGATCAGCCGTTCGCCGACTTCACGGGAGACAGTCGCGAACCGTGTCACATCGGCAACGGCGTACTTCACTCCGAGCACATTGGGGCACTGGTCGGCCAATGACATGAAGTCGCGCGCCCGGATGGCGGCATTGCGCACGTAAGGAATGACCGCCAGCTCGGGGATGTCCTGGGCGATCACCCGGTGGTACTCCACCCAGCCTTCGTTGGAGACATACGGGTGCACGGGTTGATGCACCATCACCGCCGCCGCCCCCAGCTCCGCAGCATGGTGAGATGTGTCGATCGCGGTGTGGACATCCAGACCCACGCCGACGATCACCACGACGTCGGGATCCACTGTTCGCGTTGTCAGCTCTACCCCGCGCCTGCCCTCTGCCGGACTCAGAGTGTAGAACTCGCTGGTATTGCCGTTGACGGTAAGCGCCGTTATCCCCCCATCGACCAAACGGCGGATGACCCGCTCAAATGCGGGCTCGTCGATCTCGCCGGCCTCGGTAAACGGGGTCAACGTGATCGGAATGACACCCGCCAAGTTGCGGCGCACGACGTCGAAGTCCACTCGTACCTCTCTGTCTGCATGGCACCCCAGCACCGGTGACCGGCATATGGAAGTGAAGTTCGTGAATGAGATACGAGAGATGATCTGGGTACTCGGCGTCATTGTCCAGAGCGGCGGTCAGGTATGAACGCGAGATGGCAGAATGCCACAACGTCACAGCCTCCTCAGTGGAGCGCTGGCTGATGCCGAAGTCGGACGGCCAGGCCAACGTGGTCGTCGCTCGAATTCCTCGTGGGAAAGCCCGCAGGCGCGCAACCTGCTTCGCGCAACTCACCGACGATGTATCAGCGGTGCCGGCGTGGTTGGCGAGAGTACGGCAGGTCTGCGTCCAGGAACACCAGGTGTCCCATCACGCCGACGGGTCGACCGGACCGCTTGGTCGCTGACGGTTGCATCCGGCTGCCGTGTCGGTCCAACCAGCCGCCAATGCGGTCCGCGAAGGAGGGTTTGGTGCGGCGCATATCGAGGGTCCTTACGTGCGGGTTCAGGATTGGAGCGCCGTTGCCCGACAGTCGGTTCCCCGGAAGGGGGCCGATACCGTCCGTCAGGAGGACGCCTCATGTTGCAGGCAGTTCCACGGAGCGGTCAACAGTCTTGTTCCGGAGACGGCAGCCTTCTGGCTCAATCAGATATTGCTGAACGACTTATCCGGCTGCCTTGCAGTGGCGGGTCTTGGACCGAGTCGAACTGGTCGAGGGGCCTGGGTTCATTGGGGCCTGTCCGTACTATTCGGACGCCGGTAGAGGTTGAACGGGTGTTCTGCTAGTTGCTCGGTTCCGGCGCGGAACCCCTGTTGCGCGGCCCTGAGCACGGCCCGCGGATCGGCCTTAGATTGAGGTCGCGTGACCCGGCGACGGGTCTGTTCCTCAACATCCAGTTCGGCGAGCACACGCTCCACCGCTTCCAGGAGGGCATCGTTCAGCTCCCAGGTCGCCAGGTCCTCTTGGTGCTCCACCAGTCTCAGCTCGATGACTCGAGCACGGGCCTCTCTGAGCGCGTCGAGTGCCATGGCGGCCGCGCTCTCGGCTGGCGCGGTGCTGTCGGCGACCTCGGCCCGGACCAGGTCGCCGTAGGAGCGCACCGCATCGGCGAGTTCGCCCAGCAGCGTAGCGAATGCCTGTCGCACCGCGTCCGCGATGTCGCCGTCGGACTGGGGGTGCTCGCGGACGCCGTCGGCGACGGAACGGAACATGCTGCGCACCGCGACTGAGGTGTGTTCCAGAGACTCGAGGCCGCCTCTGAGCACGGCGGTGGTGTCACGTTGAGCCAGGGCACGAGGGTTGAGCCGACGGCTCTGTTCGGCTTGTGCGAGGGCCCGATCGATTCGGGGTACGTGCCGGCTGAGCCGGCGTCCCTCCTCCAACCAGTGGTCGGCCTCTTCCGGGGTGATCCCGTCGAGCAGCTCATCGGCGGCGTTCTGTAGCAGGGAGGCGATCTCGTCTGCGAAGTTGCCGACCGCCCGGGCAGCGGTATCGGCTCGGATCCGAGGCGGGAAGATAATGTTCACCGCGACGCCGACCGCAGCTCCGATGAGCGTTTCGATGATCCTGTCGCTGGCGACGGTTTCCTCGCCGCCGACCGCGAGGACGAGCATTGCGCTGATCGGTACTTCGACCAGATGCGGACCCAGCCGGAGCAGTTGGCCGACGAGGATGGACACCGCGATCAGGAGGCCAAGACTCCACCAGCTGATCCCGACCAGTGAGGAGAATCCCACGGCTAGCAGAACGCCGACGACAACGCTAACGACTCGTTGAACGCCGCTGGTGACGATGTCGAAGAGCGTCACCTCGACGACCAGCAACGCCGTCAGGGCGGCGATCACCGGGACCGTGTCTTGCAGGAACAGTCCAGCCACAATATAGGCGGCGACCGCCGCGCCAGTCAGCCGGAACGCGCGCAGCAGAGCGTTCGATCCCCGTTGCTGCACTCGCGAGACCGTTCGCCGATATAGCCGCGTCATCCACCGCATGACAGACCGGAAATGCTTCATACCAAGGATGTTCGCATGTCTAGCGGGATTGCGGCCGAATTCTGTGGTCGGTTGGGGACGGCGCCAGATTGGCACGGGCGCATGTCCGATTCTGGCTCGGTGGTGATTGTGTGCACCGACGCAACGTGGTCCGCCCGTCGGAGAATCGTCAGCGCGGCGGGGGGCCGGTTGTGCCGCGGACGATGAGTTGTGGTGGGACCACGACGTCGACGTGGTGGGTTCGACCGTTGTCGAGTCGGTCGATGAGTGCGGTCATGGCGTGCTCGGTGAGTTCGCGGGTGTTCTGGCTGACGGTCGTTAGGTTGACGTGGGCTAGTCGGGCGATCGGGCTGTCGTCGTACCCGACGACGGACAGTTCCCCGGGGATGTCGACGCGGGCGCGGACCAAAGTCTCGATGAGGCCCATGGCGCAGCGATCATTGAAGGTGAGGACCGCGGTCGGCCGGTTCTGTTCCTGCATGACGGTCGGCGCCGCGCTGGCGCCGGAGCTTTCGGTTTCACCGCCCCGGATGACGTTGATCTGGTCGTCTAAGTGATGGTGGTGCATGGCGCTCTGATAGCCGCGTCGCCGTACGGCTGAGACGATGCCTTTGCCGCCGTCGATGTAGGCGATGTGGCGATGCCCGAGGCGGGTGAGGTACCCGACGGCTTGTTCGAGCCCATCGTGGTCGTCGGTTCGAACGACGTCCACACGGGCGGCGGACGGCAGGGGACGGCCGACGACCACGATGGGTAGTTGCCGGGCCAGTGCAGCGACTCGCCGTGTCGGAACTTGCGTACCGAGCAGGATCAGGGCCTCCGAGTGGGAGTCCAGCAGCGTTTCGATGGCGCGCGTTTCATCGTGGCTGCGTGTGATGGTACTGAGCAGAATGTTGTATCCGTGCCGGTCGGCGGCCTCGTAGAGGTCCTCGACGAGTTCGGCATGGAAGGGGTTACGGATGTCCATGACCATGCCGATGAGTCGACTGCGGCGACTGGCCAGCGCACTGGCCGCCCGATCCGGGCGATAACCCAGGCGGGCGGCGGTGGCGGCGACGCGTTGACGGGTCGCCGCGCTCGGCCCGGCGACGCCGCGCAGGACTAGTGAGACCGTCGCCGTCGAGACACCGGCGGCGGCCGCGACGTCATCCAGCCGGGGACGCGGCGTTGACTCTGCCGACCGCAAAATAGTCACCCACTTTGTCTTGACATACCTCAAGCAATGCTCCACACTGGAGATAGCTTAAAGCGCTTGAAGATGTGGGTCAACTTAAAGCGCTCGAAGGATGCGGTTGTGAGACGAGCGGCTTGCCGCGGCTGCGTGGGCGGCCAAGACCGCCCACCGGCCTGGCCGCGGGCAGCGGTAGGCGACCGGGGATCACGCACTGAGCACCGAGCGGACAAAACCGGTCGCTCGATCACCAACGGACCGCCCTGGATGGCCCATTGAGGTGGAACGGCCGCGTCCATGTTCTGAGTTGTTGCACCGACGGTGCCCCGAATCCGGGTTAACCAATTGACCGATTCTTGCGAGGAGAGTGCTGAATGCCTGCGACACGGCCCGGTGCGACGCTTCTCACCGGGCATCCGGTGGTTGCAGCGGAGTACGCCGTGGGTGCCGGATGGTGAGGGCCACGGTGTTCCAGTCTGGTGATCCATTGTCGGATTCAGGCGGCGGCGGCGCGGGGGACGTCCGACGGGTTCCGGAACTGATACGGCATCTAACCGTGGCACTCTCGGGTCATGTCCGTCGGATGCACCATGAGGGGTTGGCGGTACCCCGCGAGGTCGAGGAATTGACGTCGTTCCTGATAAACACCGCCAGGATCCGTCAGGACGCGACACCTATTGCAGACGGACGCGACACCGGCCACTATGCCCCAATGCCTGATCGGTTGCTGATCACAAAAGGTGAAGTGGCTGAGCGGCTGAGCGTCTCGGTGAGAACCATCGAACGTCTCGTCTCGACCGGCCGGTTGCCGCAGGTATATGTCGAGCACTCGGCCCGTTTCCGGGTCACGGATCTGGAGGCCTATGTGAACAGTCTGACTGAGGCGCAATCGGGCCCCGTCGACGACGACTGCCGCAACGGCGGGCCCTAAGCCTCGCCTAGTGTCTCGCCGTTCTGGCATTGGTGACCACAGTCCTATGATCCGCACCCAGCGAGGTCGGCTGTCGAGCTGCAACGTGCTGAAGCACACCACCATTCGATGCACAACGCGTGATGCAAGTCGACAGACCACCGCTACTCGCGAGGCAGCAGAACGTGTCGTCCGGACCCGCCCAGGTGCCCCTGATTGACGCCCAGACAACTGGGTGCTGAGGCCGTGCTGAAGGCCGTTCCGCCCTGCCGTTGCTGACGGCACCAAGTACCCATGACATGAAGGAGAAACCCAATGGCGGGTTCAGCTGGCCCGGGTCCGAGCACCACGTCGACCGGTAAGCACAACCGGTTCCTGATCAAGCTGACGGTGATCTCCACGTTGGGGGGGCTGCTGTTCGGTTACGACACCGGGGTCATCTCCGGCGCCCTGCTGTACATGCGCACCGATTTGGATCTGAGCACCACCCAAGAGGCCTCGGTGGTCACCGTCCTGCTGTTCCCGGGCGCCGCCATCGGTGCACTCCTGGGGGGCAAGCTCGCGGATGCGTTAGGCCGCAAAGGAAGTCTGCTGGTCTGTTCCGGGCTCTTCCTGATCGGGGCATTGGGTTGCGCCTTGGCGCCCAGCTATGGCGTGATGCTCGTCGCCCGCATCATTCTCGGTCTCGGCGTCGGTGCCGCGGCGGCGACCTGCCCGCTGTTCCTCGCGGAGATGGCACCAGCCGATCGGCGCGGCCGAATGGTCACCATCAACGAGCTGATGATCGTCACCGGCCAAATGCTCGCCTTCATCATGAACGCCGTGCTCGACGCGCTGATCAAGGACCCGCACGTCTGGCGCTACATGCTCGGGATCGCCGCCGTGCCGGCCATCGCACTGCTCATCGGAATGTTGTTCCTGCCGGATTCACCGCGCTGGTATGCGGTGAAGGACCGACTCGATGACACCAAGCGGGTGTTGGCGCTCAGCCGCAGCGAGGCCGAGGCAGCCGAGGAATACAACATCATCGCCGAGCACGCCAAGCGGGACATGGGCGAGGACAAGGGCGCCGCATTGCGGGACTTGCGAGCATTCCCGTGGATGCGCCGAACCCTGTGGATCGGCATCGGATTGGCCACCGTGCAACAGGCCACCGGCATCAACACCGTCAACTACTACGCACCAACCATTCTGGAATCCACCGGTTTGGGCACCAGCGCCGCCCTGACCGCAACGATCGCTGTGGGTGTCACCTCGGTCGTGATGACGATCATCGGGATCATCCTGCTCGGTCACTTCAACCGAAGACCGCTGCTGCTCATCGGGTTCACCGGTGTGGCCTGTTCACAATTGGTGCTCGCGCTGTCCTTCCTGCTGCCGGAATCAACGTTCCGCAGTTACCTGATCCTGGGCGCCATGCTGCTGTTCGTGGCCTTCGTGCAGGGCTTCATCGGCACCCTGGTCTGGCTGCTGTTGTCGGAGATCTTCCCGATGGCGATCCGCGGCTTCGCGATGGGCATCGCGGTCTTCGTACTGTGGTGCGTCAACGCGTTGATCTCGTTCGTCTTCCCGATCCTGGTGGAGGCGGCGGGCGCGACCGTCACCTTCGGTTTATTCGTCATCATCAACCTGGTGTCCATCTTCTTCGTCTTCAAGTTCGTCCCGGAGACCCGCGGACGCACCCTGGAGGAACTCGAGGACGACTTCCGTACCCACGATGCGGCGCACCTAGTGCACAGCGCTCCCGCCAACGTGCACGGCTCGTAACAAGTCGCGGGCCCCACGGTCTCGGCAAAAGGCAGTTGGCCGGGCCCCCTGCGGGCCGTGGCGGGACATCAGCGGAGGCCCTAACCGGTCAGGGGCGCTCTGCCCCGATACCTGAATAGTTTCCGCACAATGAGATGAGGGGCACCGTGGCCCGGAAGCAACCTGAGGAACTGAGAAGTCACCGCTGGTATGGCCCGGAGGACATGCGTTCGTTCGGTCACCGCTCGCGTACCGCTCAAATGGGCTACGACGCTGACGACTACAAGGGCAAGCCGGTCATCGGCATCATCAACACCTGGAGCGATATCAATCCCTGCCACACGCATTTCAAGCAGCGGGTGGAAGAGGTCAAGCGCGGGGTGTGGTCGTCCGGCGGATTCCCGTTGGAGATGCCGGCGATGTCGTTGTCGGAGCCCTTCCAGAAGCCGACGACGATGCTCTACCGGAATTTGCTGGCGATGGAGACCGAGGAGTTGCTGCGGTCGTACCCGATCGACGGTGCAGTGCTGATGGGCGGGTGCGACAAGACCGTCCCCGGGTTGCTGATGGGCGCGGAGTCGATGGACCTGCCGGCGCTGTTCATGCCGGCGGGCCCGATGCTGCGCGGCAACTTCGCGGGGAAGGTGCTGGGCTCAGGGTCGGACACCTGGAAGTACTGGGCGGACCTGCGGGCCGGGTTGATCACCCAGCAGGAATGGAAGGGCGTCGAGGGCGGTATCGCCCGGTCGGCGGGGCACTGCATGACCATGGGCACCGCATCGACCATGACCAGCGCCGTGGAGGCGCTGGGCGTCACCCTGCCGGGAGCGTCCTCGATCCCGGCTGCGGACTCACGGCATTCGGTGATGGCGGCGCAGACGGGGCGGCGGATCGTCGAAATGGTCTGGGACGACGTCAAGCTGTCCGACATCCTCACCCGCACGGCGTTTCTCAACTCGATCACCACGGTGTTGGCGATCGGGGGGTCGACCAACGCGATCGTGCACCTGATCGCCATGGCCCGCCGGATCGGGGTCAAGCTCGGTCTGGAGGACTTCGAGGAGCTCAGTCGCCGCACGCCGTTCCTGGCGAACATCCGCCCGTCCGGTGCCTATTTGATGGAGGACTTCTACTACGCGGGCGGGTTGCCTGCCCTACTGGTGAGTCTGGGTGATCTCTTGGACACCGATGCGGTGACCGCCAACGGCAAGACGCTGGGCGAGAACATCGCGGGTGCGAAGGTGTTCAACGATGACGTGATCCGGACCCGGGACAACCCGATCATCGCCTCCGACACGCTGGCCGTGCTGTACGGCAACCTGGCACCGGACGGCGCGGTGATCAAGCCGCCGGCCGCGGACCCGAAGCTGCTTCAGCACTCCGGACCGGCCGTCGTGTTCGAGAATTACAACGACATGGCCGCCCGCATTGACGATCCCGACCTGGTGGTGGACGAGAACTCGGTCCTGGTGTTGCAGAACGCCGGCCCGCAGGGCGCTCCCGGCCTGCCGGAATGGGGTCAGCTGCCCATCCCGAAGAAGGTGTTGCAAAAGGGGGTGCGCGACATGGTGCGCATCTCCGACGCCCGGATGAGCGGCACCAGCTACGGAGCTTGTGTCCTGCACGTGGCGCCCGAGTCCTTCATCGGCGGGCCCCTCGCCCTGGTCGAATCCGGGGACATCATTGAACTCGACGTGCCCGGGCGCCGACTGAACTTGAAGGTCAGCGACGAGGTCCTGGCAAAGCGTCGGGCGAACTGGCAGGCGCCGCCGGCGAAGTTCGGCCGCGGGTACGGCGCGCTGTACCTCAAGCACATCAACCAGGCCAACGACGGCTGCGACTTCGATTTCCTGGAGGCCGGTCCGCCGACGCCCGAGCCGGAAATCCACTGACCGCAAAGGTCAGCCCCCGTTGGCGGCGCTGACCCGGCCTTTGCCTGCGGCACATCGACAAGAGGAGATCGTTGCAGTGAGCACTGTTCGATTGACCGTTGCCCAGGCGCTGGTCCGTTTCCTGGCCAACCAGTACAGCGAGCGGGACGGTACGCAGCAGCGGCTGATCCCGGGCTGCTTCGGCATTTTCGGGCACGGGAACGTCGCTGGGGTCGGGCAGGCGCTGCTGGAGGCGCATGTCACCAAAACGGCTGACCTGCCGTACTACTTGGCCCGCAACGAGCAGGGCATGGTTCACGCGTCCGTGGGGTACGCGAAGACCCGGAACCGGCTGCAGGCCCTGGCCTGCACGGCCTCGATCGGGCCGGGGTCGGCGAACATGCTCACCGGTGCGGCCTTGGCCACCACCAACCGGTTGCCGGTGCTGCTGCTGGCCAGCGACATCTTCGCCACCCGGGCCAGCAGCCCCGTGCTGCAAGAGCTGGAACTGCCTAGTGGGTACGACATCTCGGTGAACGACGCGTTCCGGCCGCTGTCCCGGTTCTTCGACCGGGTGTGGCGGCCCGAACAGCTGCCGCAGGCCATGCTGGGTGCGATGCGGGTCCTCACCGACCCGGCCGAGACCGGTGCGGTCACGCTGGCCCTGCCGCAGGATGTGCAGGCCGAGGGCCATGACTGGCCCGAGGAGTTGTTCACCGCACGGGTGTGGCACGTGCCGCGGCCGGTGCCGGAACCGGCGGGGCTGGCCCGGGCGGTCGCCGCGATCCGATCGGCCCGGCGGCCATTGCTGATCTCCGGCGGGGGAGTGATCTACAGCGAGGCCACCGAGGCGTTGCGTCGGTTCGCCGAAGCAACCGGAATCCCGGTGGGGGACACCCAGGCCGGGAAGGGCGGCATCCGGTGGGATCACCCGCAGGCGGTCGGCGGGGTCGGCTCCACCGGCTCCCCGGTGGCCAACGCGCTGGCCCGGGAC
>DASQCE010000004.1:0-5223 GCA_035634855.1 Mycobacterium sp. | reverse complement strand
GGTGTGCCTCAATGTCGGCTGCATCCCGTCCAAGGCGCTGCTGCGCAACGCCGAACTCGCACACATCTTCACCAAGGAAGCCAAGCAGTTCGGCATCAGCGGTGAGGCGACGTTCGACTACGGGGTCGCCTTTGACCGCAGCCGCAAGGTCGCCGAGGGCCGAGTCGCCGGTGTGCACTTCCTGATGAAGAAGAACAAGATCACCGAGATCCACGGGTACGGCTCGTTCACCGACGACCACACCCTTGAGGTCAAGCTCAATGAGGGCGGCACCGAGACGGTGACGTTCGACAACATCATCATCGCGACCGGCAGCAGCACCCGGCTGGTGCCCGGCACGTCGCTGTCCGACAACGTGGTCACTTATGAAGAGCTGATCCTGTCGCGCGAGCTGCCGTCGTCGATCGTCATCGCCGGCGCCGGCGCGATCGGCATGGAGTTCGGCTACGTGCTGAAGAACTACGGCGTCGACGTCACCATCGTCGAGTTCCTGCCGCGCGCGCTGCCCAACGAGGACGCCGAGGTCTCCAAGGAGATCGAGAAGCAGTTCAAGAAGCTCGGCGTCAAGGTCCTCACAGGCACAAAGGTCGAGTCGATCAGCGACAATGGCGGCGAGGTCATCGTCACCGTGAGCAAGGACGGCAAGAACGACGAGATCAAGACCGAAAAGGTGCTGCAGGCCATCGGCTTCGCCCCCAACATCGAGGGCTACGGGCTGGAGGCGGCCGGCGTGCAGGTCACCGATCGCAAGGCCATCGGCATCGACGACTACATGCGCACCAACGTTCCGCACATCTACGCGATCGGCGACGTCACGGGGCTGTTGCAGCTCGCCCACGTGGCCGAGGCACAGGGCGTCGTCGCGTCCGAAACCATCGGCGGGGCCGAGACTTTGCCGCTCGGGGACTACCGCATGCTGCCGCGCGCGACATTCTGTCAGCCCCAGGTCGCCAGCTTCGGCTTGACCGAGGAGCAGGCCCGCGACGAGGGCTATGACGTGAAGGTCGCCAAGTTCCCGTTCACCGCCAACGCCACGGCGCACGGCGTCGGTGACCCGAGCGGTTTTGTGAAGCTGATCGCCGATGGTAAGTACGGCGAGCTGATCGGCGGGCACCTCATCGGGCACGACGTGTCCGAGCTGCTGCCTGAGTTGACCCTGGCGCAGAAGTGGGACCTGACCGCCAACGAGCTGGCGCGAAACGTCCACACCCACCCGACGATGTCCGAAGCGCTGCAGGAATGCTTCCACGGTCTCATCGGCCACATGATCAACTTTTGAGAGCGATCTGGGTCGCCGGCATCGGCGGATTGGTGGTCGGCCACATCCTGTGGCTGGCCGGGATTTCGATCGCGATTGCGACGCGATCCGTCAGCAGCTGGGTGCTCGTCGTCGCCGCGGTGTCGTTTGTCGCCGGTGCCGTCGCGGCCTATTTCGGCTGGCGCTCGTACAGGCACAAGTCCGAGATATGGTCGGCATTCTTGTGGGCCCTGCCGATCTCCCCGGTGTTGCTGTCGCTGACTGTGCTCGGGGTGACGTACCTATAGTCACACGATGACGGCGGCACGACGGCACTCTTCTTCGCCAACGGTGTCTTCCTCGTCGTGGTCGCCGGTGTCCAGGTGGTCTTTGAATTGCTGGCCAATCCGCGGGTGCCGGGCCGTACGGGTACATCTTCGACGAGTCGCCCTACGCCATCGGCTGGGTGGAAGCGCACCGACTCGCCTTCATCATCGGCGTGTTGCTGCTGGCGGTCGCCGTTGCGGACCTCCGTAGATCCGGCGCTGGGCGACCGGCTGCAAGGTGGCTTCTTCGCGGCTCACTCCGACGACGCGGCACGCCAGCTCTCAACCGCTTATGCGCTGTGGACGGTGTGCGCGCCGAAGTGACCGTGCGCTCGGCGCCAGGGTCAACCTCAGACGCAGTCTGTGCAGAGTTGCTGACCGTCCTTGCGCAGGGCCAGCCGAGTGTGGTGTTGCACCAGGAAGCAGCTGGAGCAGACGAATTCGTCGGCCTGCTTGGGAACTATGCGGACGCTGAGTTCCTCACCGATGATGTCGGCGTCGGGCAGGTCGAACGAATCGACTGTGTCGCCATCGTCGACGTCGAGAACCGCGGTTGCCGCGTCGTTGCTGCGGCGGCTGGTCAGCTCCTCCAGCGACTCGTCGGCATCGGATTCGGTGACGCGGGGAGCGTCGTAGTCATTGGCCATGCGTGATGCCCTTCCTGTAAAGATTGGCGAACTGGCAAACGCCGTCAGGAAGCGCATTGTTCCCGGCGATGACCGAAATCAAACCTTGCGACCTCGGATCGTTCAGTCCGGGAAGTCCAGGGGAATCTTCAGGGTCGCCATGGTGGCCGCCAGCGCATCATATTGCCCTGCGAGAGTGCAGAATTCGATGAGCTGCGCGCGGCCCAGGATGCCTGACAGCGCCGACCAGGTTTCCGGTGACATCGAGCGGGTGATGACGAACTCGTCGGTCGCGGTGATCAGCACCCGCTGCCGTTCGCTGAGCCCTTCGGCGTCGGGCCCCTCGAAAATCCTGGACTGAAGCTCGGCATCGACACCGCGGCTCTTGGCCAGCCGCCGATGCTGCTGCAGCTCGTACTCACAGTCGCGCAGGTACCCAACCCGCAGGATCACAAGCTCGGTGTCCTTGCGGGAGAGCTTGCCTGCGTACAGCAGATAACCCGAGAACGGCAGCATCGCCAGAAATAGCAACTTGTGCTGCCCAAGCACATTGAACAGGTGGAACTTCGGGGCCCGGATGCGCCGAGCGCCGAGCTTGGCGATCGCCCAGTTGATGGGCCCGAGCTCGCGGAAGCCACCCGGCGGGATTCGGGCCGGTGGGGTCGGCTCTTCGCGCGAGCGCTCATCGCTGCAGCTCACGACTGCCTCACCAGATAGGGAGACACCGTGCTGCGGTGCTCGTCGATATCCAATGCCCGGCCGAGTGCGGGGAACGCCCGCTGCGGGCAGTTGTCGCGCTCGCAGACCCGGCAACCGCCGCCGATCGGCGTCGCGTTGTCACCCGACAAGTCCAGTCCCTCCGAATAGACCAGCCGGTGTGCGTGCCGGAGTTCGCAGCCCAGGCCGATCGCGAACGTCTTACCCGGCTGACCATAGCGCGACGCGCGACGCTCCACTGTGCGCGCCACCCACATGTAGTTGCGCCCGTCGGGCATCTGCGCGATCTGAACGAGGATCTTGCCGGGGTTGGCGAACGTCTCGTAGACGTGCCACAGCGGGCAGGTGCCGCCCGACGACGAGAAGTGAAACCCAGTGGCAGACTGCCGCTTCGACATGTTGCCCGCGCGGTCGACGCGGATGAACGAGAACGGCACACCACGCATCGACGGCCGTTGCAGCGTGGACAGCCGGTGGGCGATCGTCTCGTAGGAGACCGAGTAGAACGCCGAAAGCCGCTCGACGTCGTATCGGAAGTTCTCCGCAACATCGTGGAACTGCCCGTAGGGCAACACCGTTGCGGCCGCGAAGTAGTTGGCCAGCCCGAGGCGGGCCAGAGTCGTCGACTCCTCACTTGTGAACTTGCCCTCGTCCACCAGCTTGTCGATCAGGCCGCCGAACTCGAGGTAGGCCAGCTCGGCTGCCATCTTGAACACGGTCTGCCCTGAGGAGAGGTGGCCGCTGATCTCCATCGTTTTCGTCGCCGGATCGAAGCGGTGCAGCACCGTGTCGCCGAGATCGATGCGGCGAATGATGTGCACTCCGTGCACCATGGTCAGCCGGTCGGACAGCTCGCGGGCCAACTCGGCGCGGTGCATCCGCATTCGAATCGTCAGATCCTCTGCGGCTGTGTCGAGCTCGTGTAGATAGTTCTGCCGCTCATAGAAGTAGTCTCGGACTTCCTCGTGCGGCATGGTGATCGAGCCGCTGCCGCTGCCGTCAGAGAAGCGGTCCTCGGTGGCGGCCGCCAACTGCGTCGTGGTCAACCGGTAGCGCCGGTGCAGATTGACCATCGCCCGGGCAAGCGTCGGATGCGAGCCGACCATGTCGGCGACTTCGGCGAGATCGACGTCGATGGCCACATCGCGGTCCATGGTGACCTCGCGCAGTTCGGCGACCAGGCGGGTGTCGTCCTCGGATGCGAAGAACGTCGCGTCGACACCGAAGACTTCGGTGATGCGGAGCAGCACGGCCACGGTCAGCGGGCGGACGTCATGCTCGATCTGATTGAGGTAGCTCGGCGAGATGTCCAGCTTCTGCGCGAGGGCGGCCTGGCTGAAGCCGCGTTCGCTGCGCAGTTGTCGCACCCGCGAGCCGACGAACGTTTTCGCCACGTCAGACAGCATAACAACGGTGCGAAGGCTGGCTTCGCATTGTTGGCAGATCGGCGGCTGTGGCAGGATCGGGCCGGTCGGAGTAACAGGGAGAACCAAAATGGCGGGAATCGCAGGTAGCACCGGTTTGGCGAAGGTGATGATGCCTGTGCCCGACCCGCACCCCGATGTCTTCGACGTGCAGTGGCCGTTGCGTGTTGCCGACATCGACCGCGAGGGCCGGCTGCGCTTCGATGCGGCCACCCGCCACATCCAGGACATCGGCACCGACCATCTCCGGGAGCTCGGCTTCGAGGAAACCCATCCGCTGTGGATCGTCCGGCGCACGATGATCGACCTGGTCAAGCCGATCGAGTTCCAGGACATGCTTCGGCTGCGTCGCTGGTGTTCGGGCACGTCAAATCGCTGGTGCGAGATGCGCGTACGCATAGATGGGAAGCGCGGTCGCGGGCTGATGGAGTCCGAGGCGTTCTGGATCAACATCAACCGCGAAACCCAGGGCCCGGCACGCATCGCCGATGACTTCATCGAAGGCCTGCAGCGCACCACCGACGTGGATCGGCTGCGGTGGAAGCCGTATCTGAAGGCCGCCGGCCGCGAGGACGCCGCACAGATCCGCGATTACCCGGTGCGCGTCAGCGACATCGACATCTTCGACCACATGAACAACTCCGTGTATTGGAGTGTCATCGAGGACTACCTGTTCAGTAATCCCGAACTTCTGCACAGGCCGATCCGGGTGACGATCGAGCACGACGCTGCGGTGGCGCTCGGGGACAAGTTGGAGATCATTTCGCACGTGCACCCCGCCGGATCGACCGAGCAATTCGGCGCTGAGCTGGCGGACCGCACTGTTAGAACGCTCACATATGCGGTCGGCGACGAGACGAAAGCCGTCGCAGCGATCTTCGCCCTCTGAGTCG
>DASQCE010000003.1:0-9000 GCA_035634855.1 Mycobacterium sp. | reverse complement strand
CCCGACCCGATCAAGATCGGCGCATCGCTTCCGCTCACCGGCCAGTTCTCCCAGCCCGGCCAGGCCGCGCTGCGCGGCTACCAAACCTGGGAGGCGATGACCAACGAAAGCGGAGGGCTGCTGGGCAGGCCCGTAAAGCTGATCTACAAGGACGACGCATCGCAGCAGAACATCATCGTCGCCGACTACAACGCACTCATCAGCCGCGACAAGGTCGACCTGCTGGTCGGCTCGTACTCGTCGTTGCTGAACCTGCCTGCCTCTGCGATCGCCGAACGCAACCGCATGCTGTTCGTCGAACCCGCGGGCGGTTCGCCCAAGATGTTCAAGCGGGGTTTCCGCTACCTGTTCTACAGCCAGCAGGCCACCGCGGACAAAACCGGTCTGGCGTACGCGAACTGGGTCGCTGGGCTGCCGGCCAACATCAGGCCGAGGACCGCGGCCTATCCCACGATCGACGACCCGTTTGCCGCCCCCTCCGTCGAGGCCATCCGCGAGGTCCTCGAAAAGGCCGGTGTCACAACGGTGTACAGCGAGACATATGCCCCCGACACCAGGAACTTCGACACCATCACCAACGCGATGAAGGCGGCCAATCCCGACCTCGTCGTGCACGGCGCGTCCTTCGAGGACGGAGTGGGCATGATCCGCTCGATGCTGCGGGCGGGTTTCCGGCCGCACTGGCTGTACCAGACCACCGCCCCGTCGCTGGGCCAGCAGTACGCCGACGCGATCGGTCCCGCCAACACCGAGGGCGTGGCATTCGCGATCAGTCACACGCCGGAGGCCAACACCCCGGGCAACGCGGAATTCGTCGCCAAATACCAAGAGATGTTCGGCGAACCGCCGCCCGAAGACGCCGCGGACGGATTCGCTGCGGGTCAGATGATCGCCGCGGCGGTCAAAGGCGTCGGCCGCATCGACCAGACGGCGCTGGCCGACTGGCTCCGAAACCACACCGTGTCAACGGTTCTCGGCGACCTTTCCTGGGACGACGATGGACGCCCCGAGGGCGAGTTCCTGATCGGGCAATGGATCAACGGCGAAGCCCGCATCATCCTGCCCAAGCAGTACGCAACCGCAGAGCAGCCCGTGCTGGGCTGGCAGCCGATGGGAGCCAAGTCATGACCCAATTCGCGCAGAACGTCGTCCTCGGGCTGCTGCTCGGCGGCGTATATGCACTCGTCGCAAGCGGACTCACGCTGATCTTCGGTGTCATGAAGGTGATCAACATCGCCCACGGCGCGTTCCTGGTGCTGGCATCGTTCATCAGCTACACGCTGTGGTCGGCGCTGGGGATCGACCCGCTACTCGGCATCCTGGTCACCTCGCCGATCATCTTCGCTGCCGGCTGGTTGACCTATAAGGTGGCCGTCGAGCCGATCCGCACCGCGCCGATGACGTCGACGGTGCTGCTGACCTTCGGCCTCGCGCTGGTGCTGGAGGGCGCCATGGGCGCCATCTGGGGCAACAACTCTACCTCGATCACGCCTTCCTACGCCGAGGAATCCTTCAGTGTCGCAGGGCTTTTCCTGCCTAAGGTCGACGTGTACGGCCTCCTGGTCGCCATCGTCGTGCTCGGCGCGCTGGCGCTGATCCTGACCAAGACCTGGCTGGGCCGGGCCATCCGCGCCGCCGCGGTCAATTCCACCGGTGCCGAGCTCGTCGGGATCAAGGTGTCCTCGGTGGCGGCGCTGGTGTTCGCCCTGGGCATCGGCGCCGCGGGCGCCGGTGGGGCGATTATCGGCGTGCTCTACCCGTTCGTGCCCGGTTCGCACTACCTGTGGATCGCGCGTCTGCTGGCCATCGTCGTGCTCGGCGGTATGGGCAGCCTCAATGGCGCTGTGCTCGGCGCGGTGCTGTTCGGTCTCGCCGAAACCCTTACCGCCGCCTACATTTCGCCGTCCTGGGCGACCGCGGTGCCCTACCTGGTCGTCTTCGCCGTCCTGCTCATCAGGCCGCAGGGCCTGCTGGGCTCCCACCTACGTCAGGATTCCGTGACCGCATGACCGCTACCGTCTCGTCCACGCCGTCCAAGCCGTCGAAACAGGCCGTGCCGACGCTGCGGCACGTCCCGCCCGGCTGGATCGGCCGCATCATCGCCGCGCTGGCCACCGCCGCGGTGCTGGCCTACCCGCTGGTCTCCGACGACACCTACTACCAGAACATGATCATCATCTCGCTGGTGTTCGCGATCGGCGCAAGCGGTTTGAACATCATCACGGGCTTCACCGGGTACGTGTCGCTGGGCCAGAGCGCGTTCATCGGCCTGGGTGGCTACACGATCGGCGTGCTGGCCACCAAGTTCGACACGGTGTCGCCGTGGCTGTGGGTCCCGGTGGCGGGCCTGGTCGCCGCGGCCGTCGCCGTCGGGCTGGGCCTGGTGTCGCTGCGCTCGCGTGGGCCTGCGTTCGTCATCATCACCGTCGCGTTCCTGTTCCTCATGCAACAGGTGGCGGTCAACTGGGAGGACGTCACCGGTGGCACGGCCGGGCTGCTGCTGCCGCTGCCCACGTGGGGCATCGACGTGATCAACTGGCCGTTCTACTACGCGCTCGTGGCGATCCTGGCGGTCCAGCTGCTGATGACCTGGTGGATCCGGCGCAGCAAGTTCGGCATGGGGCTGATCGCGATCCGCGAGGACGAAACCAAGGCCGCGACGATCGGCATCAACCTGCCGGTGCACAAGGTGGCGGCATTCGTGGCCAGCAGCGTGTTCGTCGGCATGGCGGGCGCGGTTTACGGCTACTACCTGACGTTCATCGACCCGCTGGGTATGTTCGCGATCCTGATCAGCGTCCAGATCATCCTGACGCTACTGGTCGGCGGCAAGGCCACGCTGTGGGGTCCGGTGTTGGGCGCGTTCCTGATCGAGCCGCTCAACGAGACCGTGAACAACAGCCTCGGCACCCTCGGCGGTGGCAACGCCCGGCTGTTCCTGTTCGGCGGGCTGCTGATGGCGGTGGTGGTGTTCCTGCCCAACGGCATCCTGCCCAGCCTGGCGGCCTTCCTGTTCCGCCGCAGCCGCGAGGGCAAGGCCGGGTTGGTCGGAGCCCGCATCGAGACTGGCGGCAGCCTGGAGTCGTTGCGCAAGCACGTCACCGTCACCGAGGCGCGCGCCACCGACACCACGCCGCTGCTGGCGGTGACCGGGCTGAGAAAGCACTTCGGCGGGATCAAGGCGGTCGACGGCTGCTCGTTCACGGTGCCCCGGGGTTCGATCACCGGGCTCATCGGCCCCAACGGGTCCGGCAAGTCGACGGTGTTCAACCTGATCGACAACACCATCGCGGCCGACGCGGGCACCATCGTGTTCGACGGTGAACACATCGAGAAGGTGCCTGCTTGGGGCCGGGCACATCGCGGCATCGGCCGCACCTACCAGATCACCCGGCTGTTCGCGGAGATGACCGTCCTGGAGAATGTTGTTGCGGCGCAACGGTCCTTCTCACTGACGCAGCTCGGCCGGCCGGCGATCACCGGCAAGGAGGCCGCCGAGGCCAGCGAGTTCCTCGCGTTCGTTGGCATGCACAAGTACCGCGACCAGAAGGCCCGCGCGCTGTCCTACGGCCAGCAGAAGATGGTCGAACTGGCGCAGGTGCTGATGCTCGACCCGAAGCTGATCATGCTCGACGAACCCGCGGGCGGCATCAACCCCGTGCTGATCGAACGGATGGGACAGATGATCCGCGAATTGAACTCGTACGGAAAGACTTTCCTGATCGTCGAGCACAACATGCCGTTCATGCTCGACTTGTGTGACCCGATCCACGTGCTGGCTCGCGGGGCGACGATGGCCTCCGGCACACCCGACGAGATCCGCACCGACCCCGCCGTCATCGACGCCTACCTCGGCGACGACTTCACCTCGACCCGACAGGATGTGCACTGATGCTGACACTTGAAGGAGTAGTGGCCGGATACGGCGGCGGTGACGTGCTGCAGGGCGTCGACATCACCGTCGAGCGGGGCTCGGTGGCCTGCATCGTCGGGCCCAACGGGGCGGGCAAGTCGACGATCCTGCGCACCGTCAGCGGGTTGCTGTCACCGCGGCTGGGCAAGATCACCCTGAAGGGCGAGCCCATCGAAACTTGTTCGGCCACAGAGATTCTGCACCGCGGTATCTCGCAGGTGCCGCAGTCCAACGCGTTGTTTCCGAACCTGACAGTGCGCGAGAACGTGCTGCTGGGCGGCTACATCATCCGCCGCGACCGGCGGTTGGTGCGCAATAGGTACGCCGCGGTGTGCGAGATGTTCCCGATCGTCGCCGACAGGGCGGCCGACAAGGCTGGCAACCTGTCCGGCGGCCAGCGCAGGATGGTCGAGTTCGCCCGCTCGCTGATGCTCGATCCGATGCTGCTGCTGCTCGACGAACCGTCGTTGGGCCTGGACCCGAAATCCCTGCAGGTGCTCCACGAATCGGTGATGCGGATGAGCCAGAGCGGCAAGACCATCCTGATCGTCGAGCAGAATGTCCGCTTCGGCATGCGGATGGCCACCGACGGCATCGTGATGGAGGGCGGCCGGGTGGTCACGCAGCGCTCGGCGGCCGCCATCCTCGCCGACCCGCACCTGTCGCAGATGTACTTCGGTGGCACCGTGACCCAACCCGCCGACGCTACGCCGTCGTAACGGGCGGGGCACCGGCTCGTAGGATTGCCCGGTGCGCAAACCCACGCTGAAGGATGTCGCCGAGGCGGCAGGCGTCCACTCCGCCACGGCGTCGCGTGCACTCAACCCCGACACCCGCGCCGCGGTGAATGCCGAGACCGCGCGCCGCGTGCTGAAGGCGGCCGAATCACTTGGTTACCGCGCCAATCCGATCGCCCGCAGCCTCAAGACCGCGCGGACCCGCACGGTCGGCCTGCTGATCCCCGACCTGACCAACCCCCTGTTCCCGCCGATCGTGCGCGGCGCCGACGACGTACTCAGCGAACGTGGGTACACCGCGCTGATCGCCAGCACCGACAACGACCCCGAAAGAGAACGGCGACTCGTGGATTCGCTGGTTTCCCGTCAGGTCGAAGGCCTCATCGTCGCCACCGCGCGCCTGGACCACCCGCTGCTCGAGCAGTTGCACGCCGAGGGCATCAAGATCGTGCTGATCAACCGGCGCAGTGAGAGCCTCGACGTCCCCTCCGTGGTGCCCGACGACGCGTCGGGTGTCACCCAGGCTGTCGAGCACCTCGTGCAGCTGGGCCACACCCGCATCGCACACCTGGCCGGCCCGCACACCACGTCGACCGGCGTGGCCCGGTCGCGGGCGTTCCGGCACGCGGTGCGCGACGCCGGCGTGGCCGACGACGCCGAGCTGATCGTTGAATGCGAGTACTGGCAGGAGGACAGCGGGGCCGCGGCGCTCGGCACGCTGCTGGATCGCGGAGCCGACTTCACCGCGGTGGTCGCAGGCAACGACCTGATCGCGCTCGGCTGCTACGACGTTTTCGCCGAGCGCGGCATCAGCTGCCCCGACGAGATCAGCGTCATCGGCTACAACGACATCCCGTTGATGGACAAGCTGCGCCCGCCGATGACCACCATCCACATCCCGCAGTTCGACCTGGGCGCCGAAGCCGCGCGAATGCTGCTCGGCTGCATCGATGAGCCGTCGCGGCGGCCGGGGTCCGTGCTGTTGCCGGTCACCCTCGTGGTGCGCGGGTCCACCGCGGCCCCCGCGCTCACATCAGGATCTCGAGCGGGTTCTCGATGACGTCGACGAACGCACGCATCCACTCCGCGGCCGTCGACCCGTCGATCGGCCGGTGGTCCACCGATAACGTCACCCGCATCAGTGTGCCGACCGCAAGGGCGCCGTCTTCGACGACGGGCTCGTCGCGGGCCGCGCCGACGGCCAGGATCGCCGACTGCGGGGGATTGATGATCGCCGAAAACTCCTCGGTGCCATACATTCCCAGGTTGGACACGCAGAACGAACCGCCTTCGATGTCGCGCTGGTGCAGCTTGCCCTCCCGCGCGCGTGCCGCAAGGTCGGCGAGGTCGGCCGCGACGGTGGACACGCTGCGCCTGGCGACGTCACGCACCACGGGAGTGACCAGCCCGCGGGGCGAGGCGACCGCGACCGCGATGTCGACGGTGCCGAACCGCCGGGTGGCGTCTTCGGTCCAGATCACGTTCATTGCGGGGACGAGGGTGTGCGCCCGCGCCGACGCCTTGACCACGAGATCGTTGACCGAAACCTTGGTGTCACCGGCGCGGTTCAGGTCGGCCCGCAGCGCAAGCAGCCGCTCGACCCGGCACGTCCCGCGCAGGTAGAAATGCGGCGCGGTGCGCTTGCTGTCGGTCAGCCGCGTGGCGGTGGCCAACCGGATCCGCGAGTGCGGCTCGTCGGTGTGGGCCGGAACATGTTGCAGGGGAGGGATTTCCGCCATCGGTACGACGTCTGCGGTCACGGGTGCGACGTCTGCGGCCGGCGCAGGCTCGGGAGCAACCGTGTGCTCTGCGCGAGGGCCCTCGACGTCGCGTCGCACGATGCGCCCGTTGGGGCCGGTGCCGGTGATGGTGCTCAGGTCGAGGTTGGCCGCGCGGGCAAGGCGGCGGACCAGCGGTGTGGCGAACACCCGCTCCGGCGCATCGACCCCGGCGTCGCCGTCGGCGACGATACCGAGCGCGTGCATCGCGGCGTTGGGATCGTCGATCGACTCACCTGGCGCGCATTGCAGTGCGATCGCGTCGCCGACCTCCACCCGCGTGCCGGGCTCGACGAGGAACCTCACGATCTCACCCGGTTCTTCGGCCTCGATGTCGACCTGGGCCTTGTCGGTCTCCACGGTCGCGACGACGTCCGACTGGGCGAAGGAGACACCTTGGTGCACCTGCCATTCCGTCAGCACCGCCGACGTGGTATCGGCGGCGATGCCTGGCATCCGCAGCAGTGTCGGCATGGTCAGGCCCCCACGACTTCGGTGAGCTTGGCGGCGACCTCTTCGGTCTTGGCGATGGCGGCGCGTTCGAGCACCTTGCTGATGCTCGGTGACGCCTCGCCGCCGGTGACGCGCTCGACCGGGTGGTCGAGCCAGTCGAAGTAGCGACGCTGGATCTCGTCGGCCAGCCAGCCGCCGTACGACGTCCCGACGGCGCCCTGTTCGGCGATGACCACGCGATTGGTCTTGCGGACGCTGGCGCCGATGGTGTCCCAGTCGACGCTGGCCCGGTCCAGCCAGCGCAGGTCGATCACGTCGGCGTCGAAACCGCCGGCATCGACCGCCTCGACGCAGTAGTTGACCATCGCCAGGTAAGAGACCACCGTGACGGCCGAGCCCGACCGCCGCAGCGCCGCCTTGCCGACGGGCAGCAGGTAGTCCAGGTCGTCGACGGGCGCGTCGCCCTTGCTGGTGTACAGGTCGACGTGTTCGAGGACCACGACGGGGTCGTTGCACGCCAACGCGGTGTTCATCAGGCCGACGTAGTCGAAAGGCGTTGAGGGAGCGACGATCCGCCAGCCCGGCGCGGTGGCGAACACCCCCGCCGGATCCATGGAGTGCTGCGAGCCGTAGCCGGTGCCCATCGCCACCTTGCTGCGCAGCACGAAGGGGACGGCGCCGCCGCCGCCAAACATGTGGCGCGCCTTGCCGATCTGGTTGAACAGCTGGTCTGCGGCCACCCACATGAAGTCGGCGTACATGAACTCGACGATCGGCTTGTAGCGCCCGTCCAGTGCCATTCCGCCGCCGAGCCCGGTGAAGGCGTTCTCACTGATCGGGGTGCCCAGCACGCGGTCGGCGTGCTTGTCGGTCAGGCCCCGGGTGGCGCCGTTGGTGCCGCCGTTGAGGCGGTGGATGTCTTCGCCCATGATGACGATCGACGGGTCGGTGTCCATCCGCCTGCCCAGCACGGCGGCGATCGTCTCGACGAACTTGCGGTCCTCGACCGCACCGCCGAACGTGTCGCGGTCGACGAAGGCGGTGTCGGCGAACTCCGAAAGGTCGCCGCGCAACCCGACGTCGCGGAAGCCGGGGTCGGGCCACTCCGCCGGCTTGATCCGCCGCTGGCCGGGCTTGCCGCCCGGCACGTCCTCCAAGAGCTCGTCGCCGAGCTCGACCATCACGGATTTGGCTCGCGCCGTTGCCTTTTCGATCTCGTCCTCGCCGAGGATGCCTCGCCGCACGAGGTGGCCCGACAGCTGCCGGATCGGGTCGCGGTCACGCCAGGAGCGCTCCTCGTCCTTGCTGCGGTAGCCGAATGCGCTGCCGGCGAACGCGCCGTTCTGGTGGAAGTAGCGATAGGTGTCGGCCTCGATGACCGTCGGGCCACCGCCAGTTCGCATGTGGTGCAACGCTTCGGCCATCGCCAGGTGCACGGAAAGTACATCCATGCCGTCGACCCGCCAGCTGGGGATGCCGAATCCCGGCCCGCGCCCCGACAGCCGGGCTTCCCCGGTGGCCTCCTCCACCGTCGTCGACACCGCGTAGTGGTTGTTCTCGATGAAGAAGCAGATCGGCAGCTTCCACGCCGACGCGAGGTTGAAGGTCTCCAGCGTGGATCCGATGTTGACCGCGCCGTCGCCGAAGTAGGTGACCGCGACGGCGTCGGAGCCCGAATGCCGGTGCGCCCACGCGTAGCCCGCGGCCAGCGGCACACCGCCGCCGACGATCGCGTTGGTGCCGATCGCGCCGGCCTCGTGCCACTGCAGGTGCATCGAGCCGCCGCGGCCACGGCAGAACCCGCGGGACAGCCCGCAGATCTCGGCCAGCGTGCGCAGCAGCACGGTGCGGACGTCGTCGGGCAGATCGTCGCGCGGGTCGATGCCCTTGGGTGCGACGTGGTTGAGCGCCTTGGCCAGGAACTGGTGGTGCCCGCGGTGGGATCCGTTGACCGAATCCGCACTCGTCAGCGGCAGCACCGAGCCGACCGCGCCGGCCTCCTGCCCGATGCTGGAGTGCGCCGGGCCGTGGATGAGGCCCTTGCTTGCCAACTCGAGCACGTACTCCTCGAAGGCGCGGATTAGCGTCAGGTGGCTGAGCATGTTGGTCAGCAGCTCGG
>DASQCE010000002.1:0-3073 GCA_035634855.1 Mycobacterium sp. | reverse complement strand
CTGAAGCGACTGGTCCTGGGCAAGCCGCTGATCACCGAACAGTTGAAGTCGGAGCGACTCTCGAATCCCGTTGCACTCGGTGTTCTTTCGCCCGATGCGATCTCGTCGAGTGCGTACGGCACCGAGGAGATCCTGATCGAGTTGCTGCCGTACGCCGGGCTCGCCGCCTTCACATTGGTGCTGCCCATCACCGGGGTGATCCTGGTGATTCTCGTGCTGGTGGCCGGGTCGTACCGGCAGGTGGTCATGATCTACACGCGGGCCGGCGGGTCCTACGTGGTGGCCAGGGAGAACTTCGGACCGCGGGTGGCGCAGATCGCGGCGGCGGCGCTGCTGATCGACTATGTGGTGACGGTGGCCGTGCAGGCCGCCGCCGGAACGGTGGCGGTGGTCTCGGCGCTGCGCCCGCTCGGCCCGTACAGCCTGGAGATCACCGGGGGCGTGGTGGTGATCATGTGCTACGCGAACCTGCGTGGGTTGCGCGAGGCGGGCCGGCCGTTCGCGATGCCCACCTACTTCTTCACCATCATGGTGGCCGGCATGATAGTGACCGGCATCATCCGCGAGATCTTCTGGGGCCTCCCGGTTTACGATGCGGAACACATCGTCGGGACGGTTCCGGTCCACCAGGGTGACGGGCTGATCATGGGCGCGACGCTGTTGGTGGTGCTCCGCGCGTTCGCCAACGGCGGCTCCTCGCTGACCGGTGTGGAGGCCATCTCCAATACCGTCAGCGTGTTCCGAAAACCGCAGGGCTCCAACGCTCGTCAGGTGCTAACGGTGATGGCCTGCATCCTCGGGTTCCTGGTGGCCGGAGTCTCCTACCTTGCCCACGTCACACACGCCCCGCCGTACGCCGCCGGATACCCGTCGGTGCTGTCGGAGATCGCCCGCGCGGTGTTCGGCGGCGGCCCGACCGGCCACATTCTGTATGCACTCGTCCAGATCGCCACCGCGGCCATCCTGTTCACCGGCGCGAACACCAGCTTCAACGGCTTTCCGGCGCTGGCGAACTTCGTCGCCGAGGACCGTTTCCTGCCGCGGCAACTGACCAATCGCGGTCAACGCTTGGTGTTCTCCAACGGCATCATCGTGCTCACCGCGCTGTCCATCGTGCTGCTCATCGTGACCGGCGGCTCGGTCAATGCCCTCGTTCCGTTCTATGCCATCGGGGTGTTCACCGGATTTGCGATGGCCGGTTACGGCATGACCAAATACCACCTGACACACAAGGATCCGGGCTGGCGGCACCGGCTCGCGATCAACCTGTCCGCGGCCGTGGTGTCCACGATCGTGGTCGGGATCTTCGCCATCGCGAAGTTCACCGAGGGCGCCTGGCTGGTGGTCGTCGTGTTCCCGTTGCTGGTGTTCGTGCTGATGCGGCTCAACCGCGAGTACCGCGCCGAGGCCGCGATCCTGGAGATGTTCCGCACCAATCGGCCCGACACCGTCAAGTACGCCAGGCACCGGGTGTTCGTTCTGGTGAACGGGGTCGACTTGGCCGTACTCGAGGCGTTGCGCTACGGACGAGGATTGCGCGCCGACGATCTGACCGCCGTGCATTTCATGATCGACGCCGCAGTCGCCGACCGGTTACGGAAGCGGTGGGAGTACTTCGGCATCGAAACACCGCTCCGAATCATCGACTGCCCCGATCGCCGAATCACCCGCGCCGCGCAGGACCTGGTGTCCAAGGCGCGGGCCGAGTATCGCAACACCAATGTGACGGTGTTGTTGCCGAGGCGAAGCTACGCACCATTGCTTGGGCGGCTGCTGCATGACCGGACAGCCGACAAGATCTCTCGCGCGATCAGCCGAATCCCGGACGCGGCGGCCACGATCGTGCCCTACGACGTGCAATCCCGTATCCGCGAGGCCTTCCCGGATCTGTTCGAGGAGCGGGTGACTCGGGAACTGGAGAAGGTCCAGTCGCGCATGGCCCAGCGCGATCAGGAACGCCTCGACGAGTACGAACACCCTGATGCGCCGCCGAGCGTCATCGCGGTGGACGGCCTGCTTCCGGGACATCTGGCCACCGTCGAAGGTCGGGTCAGCGAGGTCGAAGACTCCGACGAGACCGGCCAACACGTGATCGTCATCGGTGACGACAGCGGCGACCTGCGCATCAAGTTCAGCAAGGGACGGGGCGCCGATTTCCAGCCGGGCCAGGTGCTGCGGGTGACCGGGAAGGCTCGCCAGACGGGAAATCGGCCGATCTTCATGGCCGACCCCACCTACCGGATCATGGATACACCGGAACAGCCCAACCCAACGTGAGCCATTACCGTAGGCGCTGCCGAAGCCCACCGGCGGGCCTCACCCGGCGGGCAAGGGGCGCGCAGCAGACCATCACCCAGTGGGACGGCAACGAGACGATGGCCCGTGAAGTGTCGCCGTGGACGCCACGGTGTGCGGACCCGTGGTGCCAGAGCCGCAGACCACGGCATTCGAAGATGAGCGACACGCGCGTCTGCAGGCACTGAGCCGGTCGGTCGGTACCGCTGACGGGGTGCCACAGTCACGGGTCGGTGTCGGTTGGTTGTTAATTGTGCTGTCAGTCGCGGCGCGGGCTGGCCAGGGTCAGCGCGCCAGCCGCACACTGCCGGGCGTCTGCAACGTCACCGCCAGACCACCGCGAGTGACCACCAAGCAGACAGACGCACACAACATGGGCCGCGAAGAGCGCCGCGCGCTGCTTGAGCAGCGGCGCGTAGCCGTGGTTCGGGCCAATTGCGGCGTCTGGCAATCGAATTAACGGACCTCGACAGGCAGCTTGACGAGATCGAGCAGTCCGAGCGTTGACTAAAGTGCTATCCGGGGTTCTGCACGCCAGGCTGGCACCCAATTGTCCGATAGCGCCGCCGCAACTGGAAAAGATGTCGCCCCACGGTGGGCAAACCGCAACAGCTAAAACTACTCTGCGACCAACTGGTCGCTGTCGACGAAAACCAGACCGCCCGCGTCGAGCGTCACCGCCCATCTCCGCGCGGGGCCAACTATATGGTGGTCAGCGATGTCCACTGCGTGCCCCGCCATGTCGCCGAAGTCCTCGACCACAGTGCCGCGGACCTCG
>DASQCE010000001.1:0-9164 GCA_035634855.1 Mycobacterium sp. | reverse complement strand
GCTAAAGAGGTTGGGCCAGGCGTGCGCGGCTGGGACGATGCCTGCGCGCAGCGGCGGGCTCGCGCCCGCCCGAAGGAGCGCCGCCGTCAGTGCTCGATAGCGCCGCGTCATCCGGCGCCATTGGCGGTCGTAATCTCCTGGCCGGTCTGCCACCACACATTGCACCAACAATTCTGCTGCGCCGAACGCCAGCCCGAGGCCCTCGCCGGTAAGTGCGTCCGTGTAACCCGCCGCGTCACCGACGAGTAGGACTCGCCCGGCAGCGCGGCTCGCGACCCTCTGTCGCAGCGGGCCCGCAGCTCTGTCGGCGCCGCGTTGACAACCCAATACGCGTTCCCGCAGGGCGGGGAACTCGTGGAAGTGGGCATCGAATCCGCCGCGCTTCGAGCTCAGGATCGCGATGCCGACGCAGTCGTCGTCGACCGGCGTCACGTAGGCCTCACCACCTGAGGACCAATGGACCTCGACGCAGTCCGTCCACGGCGGTACGTGAATGTGACGCCGGATGCCCCAGCGCCTGGGCCCTCTGTCCGGTCGCGCCAGTCCGAGGTCGCGGCGGATGGGTGAGTGCAGTCCGTCCGCCGCGGCGAGGTATCGCGCACGAAAGGGCCCGGCGCGCACCGAATCTTCGTCCTGGCTGATGTTGCGGATGTCGTCGCGGACGAGTCGCACGCCTACTTCCTCGGCGGCGTCCCGCATCGCCGCGGATAGCACTGTCCTGCGCACCCCGCGGCCCTTGCCAGCCCGGAACGTCGCATCGACGTGCCGAACACCGTCGAGATAGCGAATCCCCCTCAGCGGTCGGCCGTTCGGGTCGACGCCGAGGCGTTCGAGATGCGCGACAGTGTGCGGCATCATGCCTTCGCCGCACGCCTTGTCCAGCACCCCGGATCTCCGTTCCGCGACGACGACTTCGAGCCCAGCCCGCGCGCCGTACAACGCGGTGGCCAGTCCTGCGGGCCCGCCCCCGACGATGAGCAGATCGATCACGTCAGGCCCGCCAGTGCGTCGTTCTCAACCTTGATGCGCGTCTTCAGCAGAACCGCGTTCAGCACGGTGAACACCGCCGCGGTGATCCATGCCGAGTGCACGAGCGGCAGCGCGATTCCCTCGGCGACGACGGCGACGTAGTTAGGGTGCGGGAGCAGACGATACGGGCCGCCTGTAATGCGGCGCGCTCCGGGGATGACAATGACGCGGGTATTCCAGTGGCGGCCCAGCGTGGTGATGCACCACCAGCGAAGCGTTTGCGCCGACACCACCACCGCCAGCATCGGCCAGCCCAGGGAGGGGATGAAAGGCCGGTGCAGTGCGATCACCTCGGCCAAACAGCCGACCAACAGCGCGGTGTGCAGAGCGACCATCACCGGATAATGACCGCCGCCGACTTCGATGCCGCCCCGTTCGTGGCTCCACGACGAGTGGCTTTTGGAGACAACCAGTTCGGCCAGCCGCTCGATGACGATGACCGCGATCAGTAGGACATACCAGGTCACGGTCACCGCCAGCGCAGAAGGACGAGTTCGGAGCAGAATCCCGGACCCATCGCCATCAACACGCCAGGGCTGTCCGCCGGTGGGCGCTTGGCCATGGTGTCGCGCAGCACATGCAGCACCGATGCCGACGAGAGGTTGCCGACCTCAGCCAGCGAGCGCCAGGTCAGTTCGAGTGCGTTTTCGGGCAGGCCAAGGGTCGCGGTGATGGCCTCGATGACTTTCGGGCCACCGGGGTGACTCACCCACGCGCCGACGTCGCCGATCGCGAGGCCATGGGAGGCAAGGAATTCCGTGACGTCATCGGCCAGGTAGCGTTCGACCACCGCAGGCACGTCGGGCGATAGGACCAGCCGAAAGCCGGTCGCGCCTACGTCCCATCCCATGGCGCGCAGCGAGTCGGGGTACAGATGGCTGCGCGAGTCGAGCACCTCAGGTCCCGACGCAGCGATGCGCTCCGCCCGGCGATCGCCTACCGCCACCACCGCGGCGGCCCCGTCACCGAACAGCGCACTGCCGACCAGGGTGGCCATCGACGGATCGGTCTTCGGTGTCAGTGAGCACAGTTCCACGGCGAGCAGCACAGCGACGCCGTCGGGGTCGCCGCGCAGGTAGTCGTGAAGTCGCGCCATACCCGCCGCGCCTGCCACGCATCCCAGCCCGAACAGCGGCACCCGCCGCACGTCGGGCCTCAGCCCTATCCGCCCGGCGATCCGTGCGTCCAGCGTCGGCACGGCGAGGCCGGTGACGGTGGTGGTCATGATCAGGTCGACGTCGGACGGCTCAAGAGCCGCCTCCTCAAGCGCACCGGCGATCGCGGCGCACCCCAGTTCCACCGCGTGCTCGATGAACACGTCATTGGCGGCGCCGAAGTCGGTGATCGCGGCGTAGTCCTCCAGCGGTAGCACCATATGACGACCCTCCACCTTCGCGCTCTGGTGCACGGCGCGGACGAAGTCGGCATGCTCCGAGAAGCCGGGCATCGCCAGCAACGCTTCGGTGACCTCAGCCTGGGTATAGCGGCGCGGCGGCAGTTCTGGCCGCACGGCTGCAATCACACTCATGACACACTCCTCCTGCTGGTCGACACACCGGATACTTCGATTGGGTGGCGAGTGAGCATCACTGGCCGCGCCGAATGGAGGCCGTCTTCGATACCGAAGCGGTCGTGCAGTCTGGTCATCCACTTGGGCGCCCACCAGTTCCACTCGCCCATGACATGCATGAACGCGGGCAGCAGAACCATCCGGACCAAAGTGGCGTCGACCAGGATCGCCAGTGTCAGGCCGAGGCCGAACATCCGCATGAACGAGACCTGCGCAGCGATAAGCGCCGCGAACGAGATGGACATGACCACCGCCGCCGCCGTGACCACCCGGCCCGTGCGCGCGATGCCCAATGCGACGCTCTCGTCGTTGTCGACGCGCGTCCGCACCGACCGCAGCCAGAATTCGCGGATACGCGAGACGAGGAACACCTCGTAGTCCATCGAAAGGCCGAAGGCGATGCAGAACAACAGAACTGGGATATTGGCGACGAGGATCCCCGTCGCAGTCGTGCCGAGTCCACCAAGGTGACCGTTTTGAAACACCCACACCATCGCGCCGAAGGCCGCGCTGAGGGAAAGCACGTTCAGCACCAACGCCTTCAGCGGAATAATCACGCTACCGGTGAGCAGGAACAGCACCGCGAACATAATCACCGCGATAAGTCCGAGCACGACCGGCAGGCGTGATGTGATGGCCCCAACGCTGTCCCGGTTGACTTGCGCGGCGCCCGCGAGCAGCACTTGGCGCCCGCCGGGGCCGTAGACCGCGTGCAGGCCGTCGAGCTGGGCGTCGGAGGACTTGGAGAACAGCGGAGCCCTGCTGTGCACCGTTAGGTACGCGCTGCCCTCGGCCTCCCGGACGGGCGACACCCCCGCCACGTCGGCCACCCGCGCCAGATCCACTGCGTAGCGCGCGAACTCAGCCGGGTCAAGACCACTGGCATCGGGCACCACGACGGTGACGGCGGTTGCGGAGTCGTTGGGGAATTCAGTGCGCATCTCATCACCGACCTGGTGTGCCGACGCGGTCTTCGGCAGTACCCGATCGTCGGGGAATCCCCACTTCACCCCGAGGAACGGGGTACCGAGCAGCAGAAGAAGCGCGACAACCGTCAATCCGGCGGGCACGGCGTGCCGCATGACCGTCTTCGTCCAGCGATAGAGGGTGTGTTGCTCGACCGGGCGCACGACTGGTTCTGGCCGGTTGAGGATCCAGCGCCCCAGTCGGCGAATGTCCAATGCGTGCAGTCGATCTCCGAGCAGAATCAGAGCTGCGGGCGTTACGAGAAGTGCGGCCAGCGCGGCGAACGCGACAGTGGCCACTCCGGCGTAGGCAAACGACTTAAGGAACGCCATCGGGAAGACGACCATCACGGCCATCGACAAGGCCACGATCGTGGCCGAGAACACCACGGTGCGCCCCGCTGTCGCCATGGTCGCAACCAGCGCGTCATCGGGGCCTGCGCCGCCTTCCAGCTCGTCGCGGTAGCGGCTGATGATCAGCAGCGTGTAGTCGATCGCGAGGGCCAAACCCATTGCGGCGCTGAGGTTCAAAGCAAAGATTGAGACGTCCGCAAAGTGGGTGACACCGCGCAGCACCGCGAGCGCACCCAGAATCGCCATACCGCCGACGGCAAGCGGTACCACCGCCGCAAGCACCCCGCCGAATACCCAGACGAGCACGAAGAAACTGATTGGAATCGCCAACGACTCCATGAGCAGCAAGTCGCGCTGCGACTGCTCGGTGATCTCGACGTTCACCATCGCGTCGCCGCCCGCGCGTACCGTCACGCCGTCCCTGTCGTGGACGAAGCGGTCCGACAGCTCCTTCGCGTATTGCTGTGTCTTGCTTTCATCGCCTGCGATTCCAGCCACGATGAGGCCCGACCGGCCGTCGTTGCTGATCAGCCCGGCGCGTTGAGGGTCGGGCGCCGTCCATGCCGATGTCACCGATTTGACGTGCTGCGAGCGCATCAGGTCGTCGACCAGTTCGGTGCCCACCGCACGCGCTGCACCGCCGTCCGCCCCGTCCGGCGCGGACACGACGATCACCATCTGCACGTCGCCCATGCCGAGCTTGTCCGTCATTAGTTGCGTCGCCTGGGCCGACTCCGACGAAGGGTCCTCGAATCCGCAGGCGCACAGGCTCTTTGCTACCGGCACGCCGAAGATGCCCGCTGCCACCGCCACCAGTGCCGCCACGACGGCGATCCGCCGCGGCGCGGCGATGGCCAGCCTCGCGATGCGGTGCAGCGGGTCACCCCCGCACGGAGGTGTCGCCTCGCCGACCCCCGCCGACGGAGTCGCTGCGCGAAACCGCTCAAAGCCGCAAACCACGGGACCACCACCCGCTCTCTGCCACGCCCTATGTCATCCGTCGACGACTTTTGTCATCCGTCGATGACTTAAGACCCTAGGCCGACACCGCGGACAAGTCAACAGCGGACGACATAGAGTTCGAAGGATGGCTACACAGAGACCGCGCAATGCCGCCCAGACGCGCGCCGACATCCTGTCGGCAGCACGTCGCCGGTTCGCAACGGAAGGGTTCGAACCTACTACCTTGCGATCCATCGCGGCTGATGTCGGTGTGGATGCCGCGCTGGTGACCCGGTACTTCGGTAGCAAGCAGGACTTGTTCGCAACAGCCACGGAGTTCAGGATCGATCTGCCAGACCTGTCCGGCGCGGACCCGGACGACATCGCGGGCATGTTGTTGCCACGGTATTTCGCAGTGTGGGAGGAGGACCACACGTTCCTAGCGTTGCTACGGTCGGCGGGGACAAGCCGGATCGCAGCGGACACGCTGAATCAGACGCTTGCCACGCATGTGGCACCGTCGCTGCGCACCGCAACCCCCGATCATCATCGGCAGCGCATCGCGCTGACCGATGCCTTCGTCATCGGACTGGCGATGACTCGATCCATCCTCGCCAATCCGCCAATAGCCGACCTCAGTCGGGAAGAACTCAGCAGGTGGGCCGGCCCTGTCTTTCGCCAGCTACTCGTTGACCCGGCACCGTCGTAGATTCTCGACGGTTTGGCGTCCCAGCGCTGGGATCCGGATTGTCGCTGCTTATGTTCTTTCCTGGCTTTGCCGATAGGGTGAAACCATGTCGGACGCCGATCGGGAATGGACCATCGAGCACGCTGCGCAGCTATATGACACATCAGCTTGCTCGACTACGACGACACAAACGTCAAGATATAAAGACGGACGCGACCGACCCGACAACCGTCGAACAAGAGATTGGCGCGAGACTTTCGGACCCGGGAGAGGCGAGCGAATTCGGGCGGCTCTGACGCCAGCGGGCTGGCGTCTGACTGTGTGCCGTGATTGAGACGGCGCCACAACTCCAATCGCTCTATCTTCTGGCGGACAGTCAGCTGCTGTTCTGGAAGCGGCAGGACCGACTGCTCCTCGAGGCGGCCCTCGATGGATTGGCTCGCGACACACCACTCAGCGCGGCCTACATCGGTGCCTCCAATGGGGACCGTCCGGAGTTTTACGGGATCTTCGAGGCGGCGGTGGATGCGATTGGAATCACCGACCGGCGCATGATCGATTCGTCGTTCGGCCCAGACGACCGCGCCTTCCTGGAACGTGCCCAGTTGATCGTCCTCGCGGGCGGCGATGTACGTCTCGGCTGGAACACATTCGAGAAAACCGGCATGAAGGATGTGATCCTGGGCCGGTACGCCCAAGGGGCGGTCCTGGTGGGCATTTCAGCCGGGGCTGTCCAGCTCGGACGCTATGGAATCGTCAAGACACCGGAATCCCCCGCGACCGAGCTGATCGATGTGTTCAAGCTCGTCCCCGCGGTCATCGACACGCACGACGAGCGAGCCGAGTGGGCGCAACTGTCACGCACAATTCATTTGCTGAAGGGAGCGGCCACCGGGCTCGGAATCCCCTCGGGTGGCGGAGTCATCGTTCACGCGGATACCACCATCGAGCCTCTGCGGCGTCCCGCGCACGAATTCCGTTTCGAAGGCACTCGCGTCACGCACTCACTGTTGCGCGCCGAAGAGGACAAGTGACGGGTTCGGCCGGCCTGTAGGCCGATGAACGGCCTTTTTAAAAGTGGGCGGGCAGGGCTCGAACCCGCGACCGACGGATTATGAGTAGTTACTCAGCGCTTCGGCGATCGGCGAACGGTCAGCTGAATCGAATCGAATCGCCTGTGAGACACCGCTTTTGGGTGTGGCCGGTACGCACTCGATACGGGTACAAATCGTCTCCCGGTCGTTGGGGTAACGCCGGGCGGAGCCGGCGCGGGCGGGGTAGCCAGGCCGAGGCGCTGTTGACACGTCACACCAACGCGCAACTGGGGCGGCACCGATAACTCGACGCACATCTTCGTCGCATCGACACCGCGATTCGCTCCAGCTCCCGAGATTCCGGCGAGGTTCTGTACAGCACGAGGAGTGTGGTACCCGTCCCGGGGTGAGTACGTCCGTGGGCAGTTCTTTTCTTTGTGCTGCAGGGAACTTCGATTCACCTGAGGAACCCACTTCATCTCCGACATTCCGGTGCAGCTTCTGCGCGCGACCGTCTCATAAGGTAGTTGTGTAATGACTCCCGAAATGTCAGCAATGTGATAGTCGTGCCTTCATGACAGTCCACCCCGAAGACCGGGTTAGCGCATTCGTCGCCGCCGACACCGCAACCGTCTGGGGGATGGTCAGCGACATCACCCGCATGGGCGAGTGGAGTCCCGAGTGCTACAAGGCTATGTGGCTTACGCCGAAACGCGGTAAGGGTTCGGTGTTCCTCGGGCTGAACAAAGATCGCGGTCTTACCTGGCCCTCACCAGCGATCGTCACCGAATCAGAACCTGGCAAAATATTTGCCTTCCGTGCCGCCAGCGGAGTGATTTGGCGGTACCACCTTTCGCCCGAAGGCCGTGGCACCCGGCTCGTCGAGGAACGGATCAACACGGGCGAGTTCCGCTGGGTGAAAACCGGCTATCGACTGTTCCTCGGTGGCTACGACCGGCGTATGGACGTTCTACGGGCGGGCATGCGCACGACGGTCGATCGGATCAAGAGGGCTGCGGAGCAGGCTGGCTAACTGCCGGCATCTGATGCGGCACCGCCGCGGCAGATGCGAACGATCCTTGAGCCCGACGACGCTGCCGATCGAGTTTTCTCAGGCCCGGGTCACGCCGTGGCCTACCAACAACTCCTGAGCCCGCGCGAGTTCCGGCGCATCACCGCCAGCCGGCATCCGGCCCACCACGTCGACGAGTGCCTCGCGTGCGGGTTCTCCACGTAGCTCGAAATCATCGAGCGCTGCGCGCAACTCCAACCACGTGAAGCCCTGGCGCCGGGCAAGCTCCCGTGCTGCAGCGAGTTCCTCATGGCGTTGATGCGCGTCGGCTGCCGTGTGAGCGCGTATGCGCATGACCTCGGCATCGTAGGAAGTCAGATCAAGTCTGGCGGTGACCTCGAGGCACGTGCCGAGCCAGGCCCGCGCGCGGTCCGGATAACCGGCAATCAGGAGCAGTCGCGCGACTATCGCGTCGAACATGGGTCGATTCACCTCGAGCCCGATGCGCCGCCACAGGTCGAGCAGTTTGGTCAGCCGGGCGATCCGCGCCGATAACTCGTCGCGGTCGGTGTTGTCACCCAGTGCAACGACCAAGGCGTCGGCAGCGGCGCGCTCGGTGGCGGCGAACAATCGGATCGTGTCGAGGCCGTGAGATGTGGCCAGCTCGTGGACCTGTCGAGCAAGCGTCGCGGCGCCGTGGACGTCGCCGCGCGCGAGCAGAATCCAGAACTTGACCGAATCTGCCTGCGAGATGTTCATCAGTCGCCGGTCTGGACTGATGTGCTCGACACGACGCTCAATGCGTGCCTGCGCGGCCTCGGCGCCGACGAAGTCGCCGATGAGGATACATTCGAATGTCTGCAGAGAGGCGAGATCGACGAACCCGTCGAGCCAGACGAATTCGATTGCGACAGCGTATTGCTCGCCGTCGCCGGCGAGTATTGCCTCCCATGCGACCTGGTGCCGATGCGAAGCTTCCCGATCACCGCGGCCGAGCGCCACCCACGCTGATGTCGACTCGACGACGTAGCGCAGCCACGGACGCTGATCATCGGCGCTCGCGCGGAGCAACTCGGTGACCTGTCCCATCGCGCGCATGTCGGAACGCACGCTGTGATAGCTGATGATGGCCGTCAGCGCCGCCAACAGCTCGTTGTCGTTGGGGTGGGCTCCGAGTAGCTGCACGCAGCGCTGGAAATCGCCTGCGGCAGCGGGTCTTTGGTAGCCATCGACCAAACCCGTGAGGTGTCCGCGCTCCAACCTTAGGCCGCACTCAATTCGGTCGCGCTCGGCCCCGGCCGGAATGCCCGACAGCTGGTCGACTGCCTTGGTCAGATGGACCCTGGCCTCAGCGAGGGCGCCACGCCCCCGCGCCTGGACGGCCGCGGCTCGGTAGGCCGACACCGCGTCGATGAAGCGCTCGGCCTGTGCGTAATGAGCGCCGACCAAAGGCCAATCCGCCTCTTCGCCATCACGCTCAACCATGGCGTCCGCGACCTGTGCGTGCAGACCGCGGGCCACGCTGGGCGGCGCGAACTCCGCGGCCACCTCCCGCAACAACTCGTGGCGG